>CAXHHE010000328.1:0-4096 GCA_964016365.1 uncultured Bacteriovorax sp.
AGATAACTGAGCGTCTCGTGGGCTCGGAGATGTGTATAAGAGACAGGTGTTTTAGAAGGCTCTAAGAGCCTCACCGTAAGTGATATTGGTTTTAAGAAAGAACTGATCGTGCAAGGACTTGGCTGGGGAGGTCTGCCATACGATTTGATTAAAGCAGAACTCACATCAAAGAAGCTCTCTCCAATAAAAACTCCACTGATTAAAGACCGCGATATTGAAATCTATATGGTCAGAGATGCCAGTAAGCCCATGGGGCCGGTGCTTAAAGAATTATGGGGAAGTATCGAGGAAGATGTGATTGGCTAAGGGAAAAAAATCGACGCTTCAAAATCCATTTCTAGTCGTCGACCATCAACGTGTATCCGTTTGTCTCTATGGATAAATACTATGGTGCGTTTACATTTTTAGATAGCTGTTTTTTCTTACTTTTCATCACAATTTTCTGACATCCAAAGGACCAATTTCCAGATTTTTTGCAAGTGCTCGTAAATGTTCAAAGGGGCAAAAAATTAGTCCTAAGATTGGAGCAATAAAAGGGTCTTTCCTCGGGTATTATTTTTTATCAATAATAGTCTGATAAACAAATTCACCCCGAAGAGCACGAGTTATAAACTCAGAATATTTACTGCTTAAAGCGGAATTCTCTTTCACAGTTCTTTCAATGAAGGTGCGAATGGCGACGATGGATTTCTCTACATCCTTGAACATAAATTTTTTAACGAAACTTCCAAAGATAGATTTTGGTTTTACGTACGTGCGGTAGCGAAGAAGAGTTTTTCCATTGTAGTTTTGAAAGTAAGCACCACCGTGTACATCTTCACTTGAAGAAGACTCCACCATATACCACTGCACTTCATAATCATCAGCGTGCTTAAAAATTCTTGCGCCATGAATGTACCTGGCGTTGGAAAGAGGAAAGGGAATGTGGAGCTCATATTCGGTCTGAACATCGGTGGGACTGACGTGTTTGACTGGAGTGGATTTTAAAAGATTAGGTGTGTAGTCCTTTTGAATATCGTAAGCAGCAAAGAGTCCAACGGACTCCAGTGGTGTGGCGTTGATAAGGGCGTAATAGGTGATTTCTGGCCATGCCGAGCCCGGGATGTCCTTAGTCCTGACGATGAACTCGCGCCCCTCAAGCTGACGAATCTCAGCGTCTGAGAGCTCGCTTTTGATGTCCAATTTAGTTGTGCCTGCAAAGGCATTGTAACTAGTGGAGAATAGAGTAACTGAGAGGATAAAAAAATGTGTAAAAAAGAAAGTCTTCATAGGGTGCCTTAATTTACAGACGAGAGCTTTTATTATAATTATAGGGCCATGAAAAAGCACAATGGCGAATCTATCAGGATCTTTAAGAATCCTATCCTTGAATCCTTCACTCACGTTCATCCGATCGTGCCGCTGGTTTTATGGACTCCGGTAATTTTGTTTTTACTCTATCGTGGAGCAACTGTAAAAGGCGTAAGCGCTCCTGAATTTATTTTTCTTTTCTTCTTTGGTCTGATCCTTTGGTCATTCACAGAATATATTCTTCACCGTTATGTTTTCCACTGGGATGCTAAAAGCCGCGCGGGAAAATATTTTGTTTTCCTTTTTCACGGTCTTCACCACGATGACCCTCAAGACCCGACAAGACTGGTGATGCCACCGGTTCCGGCGATTCTTATTTATCTTCTTCTGTGGAGTTTTTTCTCCCTGTTTTTCCCGGATAAATACTTAGGTGTAATCATGGCCTTCTTCATGGTGGGCTATCTTTGTTACGATTACATTCACTATGCGACTCACCACTTTGCGATGACATCAAAAGTAGGGAAGTATCTTAGAAAATACCACCTTCAGCACCACTACTCTGGTGAGAGAAGCAAGTACGGCGTAAGCTCTCCTCTTTGGGACTACGTGTTTAAAACAACAACAGGACCTAAGGACCATCACTGATCATGAAACGCGCTCTATACGTACTTTTGTTTCTTTTGTTTTCTAAAAATCTTTCAGCGGCAGACCTAACAGCAGAGACCTATTGGGAAGGGTTAAAGTCTTCAGTGACTTTGCTTTACCAAGGCTCTTACATGCAGTTTACAGCGGAAAATAACCTGTACTACGCAGGGGCGGCTGTGCCAGCGCTGTGGTATTCATTTGAAGAAGACAAGCGCATCACTCATCACCAAATGAAAAAGCGCATTCCAAAATACATGCAGGTTTCAAGTGACCTGGCGCCTGTGCTTAGTTTTCCGATTATTCCAATCACGGTTTTTTCTTTGGGAGCGAAGTACGACAATCCTAAGGCCGTTCAATTTGCCAAAGAAACTTTTGCGACGATGTACCTGGCCTTGGCCGAATCGGCCGCTTTAAGTGTGATTGACGTGCACGAAAGACCCAAAAAAGACAAACTTTCAAAGTGGGAAACCAATTTTAGAGGTAAATCATCTTTCCCTTCTGGGCATGTGGTTCCTTATGCGGCCTTGACGTTAAAAACTCTTCAATTTTACGGCCCTTATTGGGCAGCCGTTCCCGGTGCTCTTTTTGTGGCGACATCGTTCCAGCGAATTAAAGACGGGAAACACTATCTTTCTGACGTCGTCGGGGGATTTTTTCTTACAGCTTTCGCCGCCGAAGGTGTAAGAAAAGCGGGTAAGTACCAGGATACTGACACTGCCTATAAATCTATCTTCGACACCTACCGAATTGGCTACACCGCTTACGAAGGCGTCGTAGGTCCAATGATCAGTTTTGACTGGTAAATTTCTCAATCTTTTTGTTTTCTTAAATTTTGAAAGGGCGCATAAGGTGCTACGCTAATACTATGACCAAGTCTAAGAATTTTTTTGAAAAGCTGAGTATCACGCAAGAGCTGATTATTAGCGTTATTGCGGTCATTTTTCTAATGATCTCGCTTCTTGGTTTTATCGTTGCAAAAGCGCTGATTAAAAGTAACGAAGAAAAAATCGCCTGGCAGAAAAAATCCAACCTGCAAATTGCCACGAGCCTTCTGGCCGATCCGATTTGGACGGTAGACACCAACAACATTAAAAATGCCGCTTCAACATTCGTCCGCGATGACAATCAAATTATCGCTGTTCGCGTTCTTGATGAGTACGGAGACATCCTGGTTGAAAGCCGCGACCACACTGTGGCGGGGATTGAGTTCAAAGAACTTTTAAAAACGAAGAACCGCTTCCTTGATGCCGGCGACATTAAAAGAAATAACGAAAAAATCGGAAGCATTGAATTCATCTACTCAACTCAAAAGTTTAATGATGAATTAACCTGGCTGATTATCAAACTTGGATTTTCATTCTTCATGGTTGGTCTTGGGTTTGGTCTGATCATCCTGTGGCGTTTAAAGAAAACGATCACCGAGCCGGTAAACAGAATTGTAGAAGGTTCTAAGAAAATTGCCGAAGGGAACTATCAGTTTCAGGTAGAAGAAGAGTACGTGCTTGAGTTCCAGCAAATCGCTCAAGCGCTGAACGTTGCGATCCGTGCGATTAACGAACGCGACCTGGAATTAAAACGCCAGATCATCAAGGCCGAGCTTGCCACAAAAGCAAAATCAAATTTCGTATCGACGATGTCCCACGAGATCAGGACTCCGCTTAATGCTATTATCGGTTTAACAGAGTTGACTCTGGATTCAGACTTAACCGGAGACCAAAGAGATAACTTAGAGACTGCCAAGCTTTCAGCAGACTCACTTCTTTCCATCATCAACGACATCCTGGATTTCTCGAAAATTGAAGCGGGAAGACTGGAGCTTGAAGCTCTCGACTTCGATATGATTGATGTGCTTCAGGAGTGCGAGAAAATCCTTTCACTTTCAGCGAAGAAAAAATCTATCGGCTTAAGACTGTATTTTGCTTTGGAAGAAAATTATCTTTTCAAAGGTGACCCATTCAGGATTAAGCAAATTCTTCTTAACCTGATCAATAATGCTATTAAGTTCACTCCGGAAGGAGGAGAAGTTCATGTCCGCCTGGATATCATTGACCGCAACAACAATGCGGCCTTAATTCGTTTTGAAGTGCAGGACACAGGTATTGGTATCGATAAAAACAAAATGGAAAACCTGTTTGAAGCCTGTCTCTTATACACATCTGAC
>CAXHHE010000329.1:0-4094 GCA_964016365.1 uncultured Bacteriovorax sp.
CGACTCCAAATCCGTTGAACCAAAGTCAGGCTTAATTAACAGCATGGCGTAGAGTTTATCTTGCGATAAAAAATAGCGATCCTGGGGCACAGTCTTTCTTAAGGTTTCAAAAAACTTTTTTGCTTCGGCCACATCTTCTGAATTGTCCCCTTCATCAAAAAGGTCCAATCCCGTTGTGTCGACTTTTTTATCAGAAAAAAGGACCAGGGCGTGTTCGTTGAGTTTTTTGAATTCTTTTTTACTGATCAGGTAAAGCGCTTTGTCTTTAAGTGCGTATGTTTCGCGCTCGTAGTAAGAGTATTTGATATGTGGGATGTCTTTAATGGCTTCAGTGATTTGTGGAAGTTTCTTTTCCGGCGAGGCCATCGGCCCCACTAAAGCAATCAGGTAACCCCCACCCCCAACGATCTCTGAAACGTGGTTCATCTCTACAACGGCCGGGTTGGTGTCTGAAAGAAGCCCTGAAAGGTCCATGTTTACTTTCAATTTAGGGGCCTGTAAGGCTCCCCAAATGCTTAAAATCAAAGCAATAATGGGCAGGATATAAATATTCTTTAAATTCCATTTTAGGATAGACATTGGCACCCTTTTGTTTCTATATTGACCCCATAAAAATTGTAATTTTATGAAGGCAAAATCTATGAAGATTATTTTCACCTTTTTACTTTTAGTTCCCCTATTCGTCAAAGCCCAAACAGAGGCAGCACCGGAAGTTTTAATCCAAAATATTTTCTCTCTCGCTCAAAAAGAAAATCCACTTAACAACCCAAAAACAAAAAGCGAACTGGACTCTCATTTCGACTTTAAACAAATGTCGATGAATATCCTAGGTTCCGAAGCCAACAAAAGATCTGCGGCCGATTTAAAGTGGTTTGAAGATAGCATTAAAGAAATCATTACAAAGACAGTTTACCCCAAAGCTCCAGAGTTCCTTCAAGGTGTAAAAATCACTTATAAGTCAACTCTCGTTGACGGCAATAAAGCAACAGTTCCTTCAACCGTTGCTAAAAAAGGTGAAAAAACAGACGTTAGTTACCAGCTGGTAAAAAGTGGTAACGACTGGAAAGTGATCGATGTTTCAATCGACGATGAATCGTGGGTCAAAACGATCAATGATAAAATGACAAAAACTCTTAAAGAAAAAGGATGGGCAGGCGTTAAAGATATGATCAATAAACGCGTAAAGGCCCTTAACGAAAAGAAGAAATCATAACGATGTTAAAAACTCTTTTTTTCTTCACATCACTTTTCACACTTACAGCTGCTGAGGCCAAGCCTTATCAGTTAAAAGAGCTTATTGAAAAAGCAAAAGTTCACCCAGAAGTAAAAATTGAGCAATTTGAAGTCGACAAGGCCAACGTGCTTTTTGATCGCATCGATGGCGAATTCCGCCCGAGACTCTCGTTAGTCAGCGGCATCGGTCCTAACAAGTCAGTGACCGGAACCCCACTTGCTTCACAACAATCTAGCCGCATTGACACTTATACTTACATGGCGGAAATCCAACTCAAGATTCCTCTTTACGCTTTCAACCGCGAAAAAGACATGCACGAAGCCGCTCAAGGCAACCTGAAAGTCAAAGAACTTGAAGTGCAAAAGAAGCAGGCAACACTGATAAAAAAAGTAAAAGAGTATTTCTACGGCTACCAATATGCGGCCAGCCTCAATGATTTTGCCGGTTCAACTCTTAAGGACCTGGATGAAGTTATCGCCGACATGAAAGATAATAAAAAAGCAAAGAACGAAGACCTGACAAAGTTGGTTCTTTTCCGCTCTCTTGCTCAAGTTAAAAAATACGAAATTGAAAAGGGCCTGGCCCAAGCGCTGCTTGGTTTAAAATTCATTTCTCAAGACGACAACCCAACAGTTGAGCAAGACTGGATTGAATTTAACCAAAGAGAAGTCCCGACTCTTGAATCCATCAATAAAAACCTGGGCAACACCAACATCGACCTGCAAAGAGCAAATCTTGGTGTCGATGCTAAAACAAAATTCTTAACTGGTGAGAAAAAATCTCAACTCCCGGTGATTGGACTCTTTTCATCTTTTGACTGGAAAAATACTCCTCATTCAACTGAACAGACTTCTAAGTTCGCTTACGACCCATACAATAAATCGGATTTCTCTATCGGCATCGGTCTGATCTGGGATATTGATTTTGGTATCAAGTCGAGCAACATCAGCAATGCACGCATTGAACTTGAAACAGTGAAAGCTCAGCAAAACTTCGCCATTAAAAATCTTCCCATTCAAATGGAAAAAATCTACCTGGACCTGGTGGAAGCGCAAAAGAAGGCCAGCGAGCTGGAGCAGTCTTATAAAACATCTAAAAAACTTTTAAATAATATCGCTTCCGGTGTTGCTCTTGGGATCACTCCCGCAAAAGACATCATCGAGTCTTACACGCTCAAGGCACAAGTTTATCAACAGTTCGTTGAAGCTGTTTATAACTACGAGCTAAAGCTGGCCGAACTCTCTTACGAGGCCGGTGCTGAGTTCGATCCTGCTCTCAAATAATTATTTTTTCTGAATTTCCGGTTGAATGTGAATCCCGTGGAGAATATCCAACTCTGGGACGTAGGCCGATGACTTCACTTCCATCATTCCTAAAATTGTATGGAAGATATTATCGTGTGAGTATGGCTCATTGATCAGGCGGCGAAGACCTACATAATTTGTTTCGCGTGCCATGTGGCCTCCAAACCACATAATCATTGGCACTTCGATCTGCGCCTTAGGAGCGATCATATAAGGCATACTGTGAAGGTAGACTCCATTTTCACCTAACGACTCTCCATGATCACTGATATAGAGCATTCCGGTGTTGAAGTTGTGGCTGTTTGCTTTTAAAAACTCGATAACCTTTGAAAGGAAAAAATCAGTATAAAGAATGGCATTGTCATAAGCATTGCTGATTTCTTCGTTCGTGCATTTTGAAAGTTCATTTGTTTTACAGACAGGTGTAAAAACTTCAAATTCCTTTGGATAACGTTTGTAATAGGCCGGCCCGTGATTTCCCATCTGGTGAAGAACAATCAACACGTCCTGCTCTTTAACCTTATCAATATAATCTTGAAGCCCTACCAACATGCCCACGTCCCGGCACTCAGGATCACAGATGGTATTAGTCGATGATGATTTGTAGTCTTCGTATTTAATTCTCTTGGCGACTCCTTTTGAGTCAGAATTATTATCTCTCCAGAGAATATTCACAGCTTTTGTATGCGACAGGACATCTAAAAGATTCTCTGTCACCATTCCTTTATCAACACTAAAGTCTTTGCGTCCAAAATGTGAAAACATACAAGGAACTGACACCGCGGTCGAAGTTCCACATGAAGTCACGTTCGTAAAACTCACTACATTTTCTTTTTTTAGAAGCGGGTTTGTTTCTTTCTCATACCCATTAAGTGAAAAATGATCTCTTCTGGCCGTCTCACCGACAACTAAAATGATAAGCTCTCTGTCTGGATCTTCCGCAGGAATAATGGAATCCCTTCCAAGAGCTTCCAATTCCTTTTGAGGATTTTTCACGAAACTGCTACCAAATTTTCCCATCGAGTATAAGTAATAGGTCGGATTGGTGTAATAGCGGATGGGCTTTTGCGTTCTAAAAAACGAAGCGTAAAATTTTCCCATCGGGGCCACTACCAGGATAATCGCTAGCAATGACAAGGCCACACCTTTAAAGCGGGACCACAATTGAGTCTTTGTATCTTTGTATTCTATCTGAGTGAAAAAAACGACGAGTGAAGGAAGTACAAAGAGCAACAAAAGATAGATCCCAAGTCTCCAGGTCATAAGATCTAAAGATTCTTTGGCATCGGTCTTAACGACATTCAAAAGCATCACATCATCAATGGCAATGCCAAAGCTGTCCATCATATAGGCCGCCATAGTGCTTAAGAAAAAAAGCGCTATGAAAAACGGCTTCTCATAGAATTTTGCCCGTAAGAGAGTGAGGAATAAGTGAATGGCGGCCCAAAGAAAAATAAAAAGAGAGCCCACGAAGACGATGTTCATGCCGCTAAAAGAATACACTGTGAGAACTGTCTCTTATACACATCTCCGAGCCCACGAGACGCTCAGTTATC
>CAXHHE010000330.1:0-4082 GCA_964016365.1 uncultured Bacteriovorax sp.
GTCGTCATCATCACGAAGATAAACACACCTACAGCTAATGGCACCCATCCACCGTCGACAACTTTAAGTAGGTTCGCACCCCAGAACGAAAGATCGATGATCAGGAAGAAACCACAGATAAGACCAGCTTTCCATCTGCTCCATCTCCATTTTTGTCTTGCGACTAAATAGAAGAGGATGGTCGTAACTCCCATAGTGGTAGTTACAGCAATCCCGTAAGCGGCGGCTAAATTACTTGATGTTTTAAAGAAAAAGACCAGAAGAATACACGCCACCATTAACATGCGGTTCATACTCTTAACGTAAATTTGTCCGAATTCTTTTTCCGATGTGTGCTCAATAAGAACACGCGGGATATACCCCAGTTGCACGGCTTGCATCGTGATTGAGAAAACCCCAGTGATTAAGGCCTGTGAAGCGATAACTGTTGAAAGTGTCGCTAAGATTACCAGCGGAGTTAACATCCAGCTTGGTGCCATTAAGAAGAAAGGGTTTTTCGCCGCAAGAGGGTTGTGAGTTAAAAGGGCCCCTTGACCAAAGTAGTTTAAAACTAAACACGGAAGAACCACACCAAACCAAGCACGTTGAATCGGCTGTCTTCCAAAGTGTCCAAGGTCTGAGTAAAGTGCTTCTCCACCTGTTACAACCAGGAATACAGAACCTAAAACTAAAAATCCGTTCCATTGGTTTTCCGCAAAAAAGCGGAAAGCATAATATGGGTTCATCGCCATAAGAACAGATGGCTCTTTTACAATGTTATAAATCCCTAACCCTCCGAGAGTTAAAAACCAGAAAAGAGTTAATGGACCAAAGATTTTTCCTACGGCATCTGTCCCGTATTTTTGAACAGAGAAAAGACCAATAAGAATCGCGATCGTGATCGGGATAATGTAAGGAGAGAAAACCGGCGTGATAAGTTCAAGCCCTTCTACCGCAGAAAGAACTGAGATTGAAGGAGTGATCATTCCGTCCCCGTATAATAGGGCCGTACCAAAAAGACCTAAACGAATCAGGTTCTTTCTTTTTGTGGCATGCTTATCAGTTCGTGGAGTTACTAAAGCCGTTAGAGCAAGGATTCCTCCCTCCCCTTTATTGTCAGCTTTTAAAACGTAACGAAGATACTTAAGAGAAATAACGATAATCAGTGACCAGAAAATCAGTGAAAGAATTCCGAAGATGTTATCGTGAGTGATGCCGATATTGTGGCCATGGTGGAATGATTCTTTAAGTGCGTAGAGTGGACTCGTTCCAATATCTCCGTACACTACACCTAATGCAGAAAGCGCCATTAAGTACTTATAGCGCGTAGAAAGATTTTTTTCGTCCTGTCTAGCTGACACGGCTCACTCCAGGAAAATACCAAATTCTAAAATAATGAATTAAAGCCCATTTTATAAAATCTGGTATGAAATGTCGCTATTCCTTTTCAACAATAATGCACATAAATGTAGCCAGTTTGGAATATTTACCAAACTTGTAAGGATCAAGTGTGCGAAGGGCATCAATTGGTTTTAAGTCCTCAACCTTAAGGATTTTAAACCCGGCCCTGATTAATGGGTTGATGACTTCTTCGAAAGAACGATAGTAATCCGGCATAATTACTGGCTCTTCAGTAAACCCCTTCCACGAGGCTTCTACATACTGAACACCAAAAGCAGATGTTGGTTTGTACCAATTCCAAGACCCAATCGGGTGCTGGATTGTGAAAACAAATTTCCCTTTTGGTTTTAGCAGTCGATAAAATTCGCTTAGAGGTGTCGTCCAGTCTTCGATATAATCAATTGACAGACTCGCCACTACCATATCGAATTGTCCGTCCTGATCAATAGGAAGAGGCTTGGCCATATCGGCAACAAAAAAAGTTGCATTATCAGGCACGCGCTTTTTTGCCAGCTCAATCATCTTAGGGCTTACATCAAAGCCTACAACTTTTGCCCCTTCGTGCACTAAGTACTCTGCTAAAATCCCCGGACCACAACCCGCTTCGAAAATTTTTTTCCCACGCACATCCCCCACTGCTTTTCTCATCGCAGGTTGCTCGATGTAAGCATTTTCTGCTTTCGCCGGAGCGATTTCAGAAAAAGCTTCCGCAAGTTTTTCGTAAGCTTCTAAAGCTATCGGTTTTTTAGTTTCAGTGTCACTCATGAGCAGGGCCTTTATTTTAAAACGTTGAGTATATCTTTGAAGTACGCTGGCATTTCCGGACGCGGATACCACGCCAGGCAAATATCAGCTAAATCCAGGAATTTTCCAGGTTGTAAATCGACCAGGAGTTTACGATTAATCAGGTCACTTGCCAACTCTTGGGCCAGCACACTATAGCCTGCCCCATCGGCAATCATCGACGCCAAGGCATCGGTGTTATTGACGTAGTGGCGCGAGCTTTGAACCTGGTCTTGAAGCTTGTACTTTTCTAGGAAATCAAAGGTATATGTATCATTCTGGTCAAAATCAATGATGGTTTCGTTTTGAAGAATGTCCTTAATCCCGCGCTTTTTCCAGGCTATGGGCCCCACAAGAATATAGCGCTCTGCCTTTAAAATCCTCGAGTCCATTTCCAGGGCCACATTCGGGCTTCGCACTAAAACAATTTGGGATGTTCCATTTTTTAGTTTATAGACTGCAGACTGCTGATCCATCAGGTCAAACTGAACACGTAAAAAAGGGTATTTTTTTAGAATTCCTGAAACATTAGGAATCACTCGAGAGCGCATCAAGCTCGAAGGGCCACTGATAGTCAGAGCAATCTCCTGCTGAGTCGATTCAAAAACTAATTGCCCTTCAAGTTCAACGGCACTCTGACAATAGCGGTGTAAGGACTCACCTTCAATCGTCAGCTTCATTCCTGAACGCGAGCGGATAAACAATGTCGTCTGTAGTTCTTTTTCCAGCGCACGAATTCTCTGGGTCACACCAGTTTGAGTGAGCCCGATTTTTTTAGCGGCGTCTTGAACGGTCTTGCGTTCAACCACGGCCATGAATGCAACTAAGTTTGGATGAAGTAAACTCATTTATATTCATATATAAATCATTATTATGAATTATTCAAATACATAGTGAAAAGTTACCTTGCCTTTACTTTCAAAAGGGGGTTAACAATGAAAGTACTAATGTCTTTTCTTTTTCTCTGTTTATTATCTTTCAAAACTTTCGCTGTAGAAGCGACACACGGGATGGTGCTTTTTGGTCAGGAGAAACTCATGGCCTATCACCTGCCGATGTATCACAACATTCACGCTAAACAGGTGGTTTTGGAGTACACTCTTCCTGAAAGCTTAAAAGCAAAACTTCTTTCTTACACCAGCGAAGGTCAGCTTTTAACTTTTGTTCCAGCACCATTTGATCTGGAAGCTTTTCTGCTTAAGCCACACGCCCTGACCGGTGATGTGTACTTGGGCCACTTTGAAAAAGATGGTGAAGTTGTGATGGAAGGAGTGACTCTCGATAATGTGAAAGTTCTCTATCAGCGCTCACTAATTAAAGCTTCAGGGCAAATGAATCATTATCTTTTATTTGGAACACCATCAGACTTATACGAAGTGCACTTGCTTAACGGTGGAACTCAAGTGGATCATATTGTGAAAGCCTCTGTAGACACTTCGAACGCGGCAGCGGTCAATTTAGCTAAAGAGGCCATCCATTCATGGTATCCAGTACTAAGCCATGAGCTCTTAAACGAGCAGGATGTCTCAACAGTAGAATTGCTTTTTGAAGTGCCTTGCCGTCGCAGACTTTGCGATACGATTACAAAGAAGCTCGATGTGACTGCTCAAAAAACTTATTTTAAAGACGATGTGATGTAAAAAGAAGGCCCGCTTAAAGCGGGCCTTTTATAAATTAATAGACTTTTTTCTGAACCAGGAACATTCCATCTCTTATGGGCATTAAAGTTCCATAAAGTTCTGGATTTCCAGCAATATAATCATTCACCGCGCGGATAAACTCAGTGTTGCGGTCGCGAAGATCGCTGCCAGTCGATTCACTTCCCGGAAGAACTTGTCCGCCCCAAAGAACGTTATCGATGACAATCATTCCATGCTCTGAAAGCATAGGCACTGTCAGCTTCAGGTAATCAATATAGT
>CAXHHE010000331.1:0-4081 GCA_964016365.1 uncultured Bacteriovorax sp.
AGATAACTGAGCGTCTCGTGGGCTCGGAGATGTGTATAAGAGACAGGCTGACTTATGAGAAATATATCCGCCTCAATAAGCCAGTAAACCGTAGTGACACAGGGGAGTGGTTAGGGCTTTCTTACGAGACGGCAGCACCTGAAAAGAAACTCGATACCTTCTTGATGGGTGACCTAAGATTCTATTTTCAGGACAATAATTCGTTTAACTACTCACTTCAGGAAGCCTACGCGGTCTATCAAAACGACGACTATAAGATCACTATTGGAAGAAAGATTCTTGATTGGAATACCAATGAAAAATATTGGAGTTTGGGTTACCTGAACGCCCTGCAATCTTTCACGCTTCTCAGCACAGAAGAGGAAGGGGTGACGGGACTTATTTTCACCAAGAGATATGGGAACTTTGAATTTGATATTTTAGGTTCGTACCTCTTCATCCCACAAATTAACCCTTCGATCGATTTTAAAAACGGAGAGGTCAAAAGTCATAGTGAGTGGATGAGACTTCCTCCGAAAAAAACAGTGGTCAGTGGACTTGAAGTTCCCATTTACTACTCAATCACAGATTACCAGATCGAAAAAATTGTTTTCAATAAATCACTCGGGGCCAATGTTCGTTATCACTGGTCAAACGGGGGAGCTTCGGCCTTTGCCATTTATAAACCAGAAAACAAACTGCGTGTGAATGCCAGCGCCTATTACGACAACTTAAATACCGGCAAAGTTATTGTTACTGCCGACCCGACAGTTAATCACCACGCTTATTATGGCGTGCAGTTGTTTCAGTCTTTCGGTGATATTAAAGCGCGCGGAGGTTTTAGTTACGTTGACCCGAACGCTAAATTTGGTAAAGACTTCCTGATTGATATTTCAAACGCCAGAAAGACATTTAAGTCGGACTACTTCAACATCAATCCTCGTTACGACAAAGAAGCTTACGCTCACATGAGTTTAAACTACGACAAGCAAAAAAATTATAAACTCACTCTGAATTATATCCATCTTTTGTCAGACAACATCCGTGGTAACGATGACTTCTTTAGTGATACCGTAAAATGGAAGAGTACTTTTGGTGGCGGTTTTCAGTATTTCTTTAACGACTCCTTCGATATTGCTTTTGATTTAAAATACGACGTTGATAGAAAAGACAATATCGTAAAAGGTGAAATCAGCTATAACTACGTTAACAAAATCCGTCTGGCATTAGGGCTTGAAGTCCTAAAAGCACCGGATAAAAACTCGTACTGGAGCTACTACCGTACCTCTGACACACTTTATAGCACGCTGGGCTTCATATTTTAAAAAGAAGTCAGCTGGCCAACACAAAGGCCTTGGATTATGCTTTTTTTAGGAAACACTTAAAATAAACAGGATGCGTATATGAAGTATTTACTAATGGCCCTTTTAGCACTTTCTCTTTCTCTTTCTCTTCACGCTGCTGAAAAAACAAAAAAAACAGCAAAGACATCTTCTGCCACTTCAAAAACAATGAGTGAATTAGGAAAGATTGATCAGAGTACTCTTGATTTAGAAGCTAAAGATAAAAAAGCAGACATTGCGGACGAGACTGCTCTTTACACTGAACCAGGAAAAATAAAAGTAAACTTTTCATGCAAGGCCAAAGATGGTCACGAAATCAAGCAAGGCGAAAAAGGATATGATGAGTGTCTTCAAAAAGTGAAGAACGACAAAAACAATCCTCATGAACCAAACGCAGATATCAAAGTCCACCTAGGAAATTAATTTTCTTCTATGTAATGGCCCGCTTCAATGAGGCGGGCATATTGACTCATCATCACTCCAACTCCCTCAAGTATTCTTTTCTTTTTTATCACTTAGCACTGGCACGGTCTTTGTATTCTTAAATGTAACTCATTTGAATTGAACACCAATTCAAAGTTTTATTTTTAAGGAGGCCATTATGAAATTCACCCTGCTTGCAATCTTGGCAACCTTCCTGACTACAGGTTATGCCAATGAAACAACTTACTCGTATATGGATAGCGCAGCTCCACACGACAACCACAGCGCCGCTTATCCAGACAGGGCACAAGTCAGAACAAGCACAGTTAGAGAAAAAGATGAAATCAGTGACACTGCTAATGTCAACCAAGCAGCAACCAGACGTGATTACTCCCGTGAAAATGATCCGATGAGAAGAGCAAGCTCTCCTGGCTGTAAAACCCATCATGGCCAATGGTTAAGACCACAAGATGAAGGTTACAAAAATTGTATGAACATGCCTGATACAGAAAAAAAATAGGAGAGAGTAGGTTATGAAATATATAACAACGATCGCGTTTATGTTTTTTATCACAACGTCCTATGCACAAATGCAAGACATGAATATGAATCGTCCAACTTTCGGAAACCAAGTTCCCAACCGCGGAACGACAACAGGAAATGTGCGAGATGGTTCAGTCCGAGAAGACACCGTCGGCACGGGCCAGTCATCTACCATTAGAAGTTCAAATAACGGCGCAAGCCCTAGAACCATGAACTCCAATCCACCTACATCGAGGATTTTCCCCAATGACCCTGCTTACTGCACGGACACAACTGGAAGACGATTTGTTCAAGGTGATACCGACTACCGCAACTGTGTAGACTCAATGAATAGAATGAACCGTAATTCTCAAGGCAGATAATTACTTCTGGCAGACGGGACAGTGATATGTCCCTCTGCCTGCCATCGTGGTCTTAATGACCTTCGTGACCTTGCCTCTTTCCAGACACATTTGACAGTGATGCTGATAGAAGACGACCAAGTGTTTCACACCTTCGCCCTTAGAGCCGTTAGCGTCTCTGTATCCACCGCTAAAAGTTGTGCCCTTTGTTTCAACGGCGCCGCTGATAACAACATCCATGGCCGCTTTCATCTTTTCGATTTCATCGGCCTCAATATCACCAGCAAGTCTTGTTGGAAGAATTCCTGCGCGCGCACAGATTTCGGAGGCCATATAATTTCCCACGCCAGGGAAGGCCTTCTGATCCAGCAGGAAAGGTTTAATGGGCTTGTTGGGGTGTGAGTAAAGGGTAAGAGCGATCTGCTCTTTATCGAAGTCTGGGCTTGAGATATCGATAGGCAGAGAGTCTTCTTTCTTTTTAAAGTTCTCGTCGCTTAAAACATAGAGATGCCCAAAGCGTCTTGGGTCAATATAAGTCAGAACTCCAAACTCGGATTTATTTTTGTCGATGAATTCAATGTGTCCGTGCTTTTCAGAAAGTGGAGCGTGGGACATTTGCCATGAGCCGCTCATTCCTAAGTGAGAGAGTATATGGCCGTGTGGGGCCAAATCGAAGATAAGCCATTTAGCGTGCCTTCTGATTTTGGTGATGGTGAAGCCTGTTGGGTCGAAGTCCATTTGTTTGACGATTCTCTTGGTTAGGGGAGAGAAGATCGCAGCCTCTATTTTCAGAGGGAGGATGGGGTTGATTTGGTTTTTGATGGTTTCGACTTCGGGTAGTTCTGGCATGGCGTAACTATATAAAATTACAGGTAAAAAGTAAACAAATGCCAGAGCCGAGTTAATTCAGGGATTGCTCAATATAATTAGAGACTTATAGCTTATAATTTTCTCTAAGCCAGCTCACGCCAGCCAGATAGGTTAAGATAGACAATTTTTCTATATATTGGTATTATTAAACCAATATGAAGGCAAATCTAAAGTATTCACAAAAGTTAACCATAAAAAATAGATTTGTTGTTCATTTAACAATTCACGAGATCTCTGATTTAAAAAAGTATCCTGATGGCATTAAGTATGGCCTTGTATGCGCTGATACAAAAACTGGTAGAAAAGTTTTGTTAGATAATCACCATCCAAAAGGGCCGCACATTCATTTAGACGATTTAGAGCTTCCTTATGAATTTATAGATGAGGATACTTTGATTGATGACTTTAAAAAACTAGTTTTAGAACACATGGAGATAAAAATATGAAATCTTTAATCGTATCGTTAAAAACCTCGACCGAAGCCTTGGATGATTTTAAAAAAGCATTGAAGTCTGCTCGCAAAGGGAAATTAAAAGATAATCATTTTGAAGTTTCCTTTGATAATAAGAAAGACTTCGAACG
>CAXHHE010000332.1:0-4074 GCA_964016365.1 uncultured Bacteriovorax sp.
AAGCCTTCGTCGGCAGCGTCAGATGTGTATAAGAGACAGGGAAATGACAATGGAAGTAAGGGTGAAAAAGACTCCGGGCTTCAAATTGACCTGGACTTTTCAATGGATGACGACACTCCGGCCGTTCCGGAAAAACCAGTTGCCACTCAAGCGGCCGCACCTGCTGGCAGTGCAGGAGATGGTGACTTAGGTTTTTCATTGGATTTTGATGTCGATGCACAGGAAATCGAAACAAGACCTGAGGCCACACAAGCAACATCTCCAATCGCAGTGGAAGATGAAGGGTTTTCGTTGGATGACGTAATTGCTGATCACGACAATTTTGATGAATCCACAAAAAAGACTGTTGTGGTCAATCCAAATAACCTGACGAATTCAAACCTGGCAGAGTTCGCTCTCGATTCAACTGGTAGCACTGGCTCTTCTGCAGATCTTATGACGACAGAAGAGGCGAAGGCGAATATGGAGTCGACGATTAAGGACATTCTTCGCCCTAAGTTTGACGATACAAAAGAAACAAATATTGAAGGGCTGGAAAAAACGCATACCGGGGCCCTGGATAACATCGAAGACAGCGTTCTGGATTTTGGAGGCAATACTCCTTCTCAGGGTTTTTCGCTGGAAAACATGATTGATGATAATGAAGCTTTTGCTCTTGAACCAAGAAATAATACGCGTTCAGATTTTGCGGTTTCTTCTAACGAAGCGACACGCGAGTTTGACATCAGTGATATGGAAGAGATCGAAGCAGTGCAAGCAGAAGCTCCGGCAAAACCTGAACTTCCAAAAGCTGCACCAGTTGTGGCCCAGTCTCAACCAGAACCTGTTGCCCAGGCCGTTGCTCTGGAACCACTTTCTTCATTTGGCTCCGGTGCGGGACTAGGGGCGCAGTCACTGAGCACCGAAGATTCGATGCGCTTTCAGGCAACGATCAGAGCGCTTCGCGAAGAAAGAGAAGAGTTGCTGTCGCAAATTAAAACATTAAAGGCCGACTCTAAAGAATTTGAACAAGACAACCTGACATTAAAGGCGAACTTAGATGAAGCTAAAATTGAAATTACGATTCTAAGAAAACGTCATATGGTGGAATTAGAAGACCTGAAGTATCGCTTAACAATGAGTGAAGAGAAAAAGGCCCTTGCTGATGAGAAGGCACGCCAGGCTGAATTACGTCGTGAAAAGCTTGAGCAGAAAGTAAGGATTGATTTTAATCAGGTAAAACAAAGAGAAAAAGAGTTAGAAAGCAAGCTTGAACTGCTTTCTATGGATGTAGATTCGCAAGTTCAGAGTCGCGACCAGAAAATTTTAGAGCTGAGAAGAAAAATTGACGCTCTAGAATTTAACATGGAAAATGCTTCTATTAAGGAGCAAAAATCTCTGGAAGATAAGAGAAAGCTAGAAGATCGATTAGGTAAAATAATGAAGACTCTGAGACATTCGATCAAGAACCTGGAAGATGATATCGACCATGTGGAAGAAGACGATGATCATCAAAAGGAAAAGAACTAATTTATGACACAATCTCTGACTGATTTTTTAAGTAGTTTTTCTTTTTTTGAAAATGAAAAGAATTTAATCTCTCATATAGAAGAGTTTCTGGCCCGGGAGTATCTGGTCAGACCGTTATTGGTGTATTCAATTCATAACAAAATACCACAGATTGATTTTAAAAAATGCCGTACAATTGTAGGGAAGGCCGACCGCCAGAAGCTCTACAGTACTAAGCTTTTAGATGAACTCTTTATCAAGCGCGATGATATCAAACATCTGCCTTGCCTGTCAGTCAAAGTGGAAAATTGTTTCTATTATTTTTTAAACCTGGGTTTCAAAAGAAGCCAGTTTCATTTCGCTGTTTTTTCTGCTCCGTCGGAAATCTCGACTGATGTACTGAAGTCGCTGTCACAATTTGCTGCCAGCCACTTAAAAATTATCCAGCGTTTTGAAGATCTTTATAAGACACATGAACTCATCCATATCGATGACGTTACAGGTTTATACAACCAGAGAAAACTTTATAAAGACTTAACGTTGCTGGTGGATAAGTTTCAGAAGGAAAAAGATCCTTTCTGTGTGCTTTTTATCGACATCGACTACTTTAAAAAAGTTAACGATACTTACGGACACTTAGTGGGAACGAAACTGTTAGAAAACGTTGCCCGCGATATTAAAAGTCTCTTGCGCGATAGTGATATTAGCTATCGTTACGGGGGAGATGAGTTCGTGGTGATCCTGGTTAATTCTGATGCTGTGGCCGGAAAAATTGTAGGAGAGCGTATTCTGCAAATTATCCGCGAGCGCACATACGAAGTGGAAATGAGAAACGAAAAAAAGATGGTGAAGCTGAGTGTTTCTATTGGTGTGGCGGAGTTCCCGACAGATGCCGTGAACTCTCAGGAAATCCTGGCGATCGCCGACCGTATGATGTACGAAGCCAAAGAATCGGGGCGTGGAGTGGTCTTTAACACTCAAGACGTTTTCAAATCAAGCCTGCAAAAGGCGGTTAAAGCGAAATGATAATCCTGGTATTGAGCGATCTACATTTAGGAAAAGGAAAATTTCTTAAAAACGGGCAGCTCAATCTCCTGGAGGATTTCTTAGAAGATGAAAAATTCTTCGATTTCTGCGATTACTATTCAAAAGGCGATTACGAAAAAGAAGAGGTTCATCTCGTTTTAAACGGAGACATCTTAAATCTCATCCAGATTGATGTGGATGGTGTCTTTACGAATATCATCGACGACACTGTCACTGTCAGGGCCATCGATGCCATTGTCAAAGGGCATCCGAAATTTTTCGAAGGCCTTCGCCGCTTTTTGAAAATCCCAGGGAAAAAAGTCACATATGTCATTGGAAACCACGATTCAGGTATGGCCTTTAGAGAGGCCCAGCAGGCACTTCGCCGCTACGTCGGTGAAGAAATCGAGTTCTGTTTTGAAGTGAATCTTTGCGGAGTTCACATCGAACACGGTCATCGTTTTGAAGTGATCAATACCGTTCCAAGTGATAAGTATTTTATGGAAGGTCCCAATGGAAAGATGATTTTAAATCTTCCATGGGGAACACTTTTTTGTATCAATCTTCTGCCTATTTTAAGAAAAGACCGCCCGAATATTGATAAAGTAAGACCCTTGGGAAGTTATGTGCGCTGGTGTTTTTTCTACGACTTCGCTTTCTTTTTAAAGATGAGTAAGATCGTTTTAAAATACCTTTTTCAAAGTAACTTCGACGAATACATCAAACAAAACAGAAATTTTAAAACCACGCTTTCTATCTTAAAGCAGATTACGATTTATCCGCTTTATGGGAAAAAAGCGAAGGGTATTCTAAAGCGCCACCCGGAAATTCATACGGTGGTGATGGGGCACACTCACGTGCAGGAGTGGCTACGCTTCCCTGAGAACAAATACTATTTCAACACCGGAACATGGAATACCATTCCACATCTTGATGCCGGACAAATGGAAGCTTCTACGCGTTTTACGTATGTGCAGATTAAAGTTGATAAGGAAAAGAGATCGCTGCTGACGGGAACGATGAACTTATGGCAGGGGACTTGGAAACCATACCGAGAAGAAGTGTCCGCCGTATAAAAAATAATTTTAAAGTACCATCTACGTCGTTGCTTCGTCGCTCGGTCGTGCGACGTACAGTCGTACGTCTCCTCCCTTACGCCGCGCGCGCCTAGTATCTGGCACTTTTAAATCATTTTTTGAATTAAGCCTTTTTAGAAACTTTTTTTGTCGTCTTAGCAACTCTTTTAGCTGGAGCTTTTTTCGTTGCTTTTTTTGCCGCTTTTTGAGCAGTCTTAAGAGTTTTCTTTGCTTCAGATTTTTTCTGAGAGATGATTTTCTCAACTTTTTTCTGAATCTTATTTAACTCTTTCTTTTGTTCAGTAAGGAATTTTTTTGCTTTCTTTACTTCATCAACCACAGTTTTTTCGATTCTTTTTTCAAGAGTCTTTTTCTCAGTGTGAAATTTATCAACCAGCCCTTGAACAACGTGTTTTTTTCTCAGGGTTTCGATTTCACCTTTTAGTTCCTGGAACGATTTAAGTAGCTGCTTCTTATTCACTAT
>CAXHHE010000333.1:0-4068 GCA_964016365.1 uncultured Bacteriovorax sp.
CACAGAAGCCTTCGTCGGCAGCGTCAGATGTGTATAAGAGACAGTTCCTGAATCAGGCAGAACAACCAGGATCTTTTTTGGCTCTTTTAGAGTCTTGGCGTACTTGATTGCTCCAACAACAGCTGCACCACCAGATCCACCAGTGTAGATCCCTTCTTGTTTTAGAAGAGCGCGAGTCATAAGGAATGATTCTTTATCGCCGACAACGACCCAGTCATCAATCACTTTGAAATCGTAGTTTTCTGGAATGAAGTCTTCTCCGATTCCCTCGATAACGTATGAGCGAGCGCCACTTAGATCCCCTGTGCGGGCGAACTGAGCAACGATTGATCCTTCAACGTCAACACCAACTGTTTTAAGATTTGGCATTTTCGTTTTTAGGTACATTGAAACACCAGTGATTGTTCCACCAGTACCAACTCCGGCCATATAAACATCGAAGTCACCTTTAGTTTGTTCGAAAATTTCAGGCCCTGTTGTCGCCACGTGAGTTTCGCGGTTCCACAGGTTGTCGTATTGGTTTACGTAGTACGAGTTTGGAATTGTTTCAGCAAGGCGCTTTGAAACTGAGTAGTATGATCTTGGATCTTCCGGCTCAACATCAGTAGGGCATACAACAACTTTTGCTCCGAAAGCTTTCAGGTTATTTACTTTTTCAATAGACTGCTTGTCTGCCATAACGAAGATACACTTATACCCGTTAACCGCGGCCCACATCGCTAAACCTACACCAGTGTTTCCTGATGTACCTTCGATGATTGTTCCACCTGGTTTTAGTTTCCCGGCAGCGATCGCGCGGTCCATGATAAAACCACCGATACGGTCTTTACTTGATCCACCTGGGTTCATGAACTCTAGTTTTACATAGATTTCTGACTCCACACCTGTTGTTACTTTGTTAAGTTTTACAATCGGTGTCCATCCAATGGCATCTAAGATGTTTTTCTTAGCTCCTGTCATCATAAAATATTCTCCCTTTAAATAACTTCTTTAATTTCGTATGCCGAAGCTAGCGTCGATAATCTTGCGATAACCGAATACACAGCTTCTTTCATAGTGTGGTCTTGAGCTTCTTTAACAACTTCACTCATGCAAAGTTTTCTAAAAACCATCCCACGGCTGTTTAAGTTTCCAATATTGTCTTTTTCACCGTTGATTCTCATGAACCCACCAATTGACTGGCAATTGATAAGGTAGATGGTGATCTCAGCTGGTTTGTCATCGTACTTAATGATCGTCTCAACACCTTCTTGAACCAGAAGGGAAGTGAACTTGATTGAGTTTTTACCCACATCCATTTTGTTGCGGGTTTTGCGGTTCATGTTGATGATCTCTTCACCAGACGACACAACTGAAATTCCCATTCCGTATGTCCCTTGAGAAGCTTTCACGAACACTTTTGATCCCGGAGGAAGTTCAGCAATGATCCCATCAACTGCAGCACCAAGTGTGTCTAGTCCACTTTTTTCTTCGAAGTCGACATGGTCAACGCCGATAAATCTTGCCTGGATTAAATTCGGGTCAATCCCAAAGTGTGCGCAGAATTCATCCGCCACTTGTTTGTAGTATTTGAAGTGTGTATTTTTTTGTCTTCTAAACCATCCGATCTTCGGAGTTGGATTGATGAGAGTCTTAACTTCGTTCCAGTTAACTGGAAGCGGATTAGACTGATCGTTATTGCAGATAACGAAATCACATTTTTTTGTCAGACCGTAGATCTCACCGTTTTCTAATCTGGCCTTTTCTATTGTCAGCGATGTTCCACTTTGTGAAACCAGAGAAAGAGAATTGCTTCCTTCAAAAGGTGCTTCATCAAAAGTCAGGAAGATGACCTCGTAACCAGAGTCTCTTACTAATTGAGCAAGCTTCGTCAGGTGATCAAGATAGAAAAGGTTTTTGGTGTGAGACTCAGGAATGATTCCCACAATCTTTGCCTCAGGTGCAATTTTAGAAATGGTATTCTTCACAATCACGGCAGCGTCTGCAAAGTCGGCCGCGCAGAGATTGTTAAATCCTGCTGGGTACATATTGTGATCAACGGGAGCGTATTTTGTTTTACTCTCTCTTACGTCGACGCTTGAATAAAAGGGGATGGGCAGACCTTGCTTTTTATCGTGCAGGTATTGATTAACGATGTCGTAGTTATTGAAAATGAAATTTTCAAATTCTTCTTTAGTGTTGATTTTGAATGCCATGAAACCTTCAGTGATATCAGGCCTTAAATTGTAAGGCCAGGCCCTTAACGTGCTCCAATGGAGAAGGACTATTTATTTCATGGAATTTTAGTACGTTTGTGAAGTTTTTACTAGCAAACTCAGCAAGCTTAGCCTCGCGAGTCACCATACCTGACTTTAGCTTTGAAAGTGGAGCATTTCCTGCGGGTTCCCAGGCGTTCAAATACGGCGTTAGGCACTTATTGATAACTAGAAATAAGTCATCGTGAATAAAGTGTCCTGCCTGGTCTTTTAGCCCCTGTGCTTCATTGATTTTTTGCTGCTCAACCGAAGTGACCAGAAACCAGTTGGAGAATGCCTCATTCTTTAACTCTTCCTGGAATTCCAGCGCGTGAAGGAAGGAGTCGCGGCTTCTGTAAAGGGCAAGGACAGCGTCAATGAATTCACGAACAAATTCGGCACCCGTCACATCTTCCAGATAACTCAAAAGTTTGTTTACCCCTGTGGAGATAATCTTAGTGAAGATTCCCTGGCTTTTTGACGAACCACCGTGAATGCTTTTTCCGAGGTACTCAAAGATTTCCAAAAAGGATTTATCAAAGAAGTTTTTAATCTTCTCAGAAGACTCGAGGAAGTCGATAAAGTGTTTTCCAGGAGGAGTGTCGAGGATAATAGTATCGTAGACATTTTTTTTGATTTGATACTGCACTTCAATGATCGACATAATCTCATTCATTCCGCCATAAGGGCGAGAGAGAGTTTTGATGATGGTCGATTCAAACTCAGCTTCCAGTCCTTTTTCAACTGCAATGCGCTTGAGTGTCGCTCCCGGCGACATTAACATCGCATCGAAGGACTTATTTTTATCCTGGCCGAAGAGATCAAGAGTAATCGTGTTAATCACCCCATCATCTGTGTCCGGAAGATTGAGAATTTGTTTTAATCTTTTAGCGGGATCAATAGTGATCAGAAGAACTTTTCGCCCTTCTTCGGCTAAGGCCAAGGCCCTGGCCGTGGCCACAGTCGTTTTTCCCACGCCGCCAGTTCCGCAAAAGAGTTCAACTTTTTTCTGAGGGATATTGATCATAGAAAGGCCCCCATGTGAGGAGCGAGTTCTTCGATCACACCCACTTGTTCACTCTCATCAATATGCGGAAGAGATTTAATATTTCCGATGATTTCTTTTTCCAGTTCAATCTTGTTTTTTAAAAAGTCCGGAAGATCTTTTTCATCGATATGGTTGTCTTTTAAATATTTCAGGTAAGAATCGTTCACCATCAGCTCGACATTTAAATCAGGCCCATTGCTGTTGGCCAGTTCGTTTTGCAGGTCGCGGGCTTCATTGATAGCAAGTTCTGTTGCCAATGAAACAATCAGCGTTTTTAAATGCCCTGGACGGCTTAAAAAGGAGTGCATTTTCTCAATGTCTTTAACGATGAGTCCTGCTCTGAAAATCTTTTTAAAGTTCGACGAAGACTCAAACATCGTGAGCGCATGCCCTGAAGCCGGGGAGTCGAGAACGATGACCAGGTCGGGATTTTTATCTAATTCATCCAGGATATGCCCGAGGAGAATCATGTGACCAAGGCCCGGGATCATTTGAAAAAGCGATTTAAAAAAATGCGTTTTCATAATCCATGAAGCAATGGTTTTGGAATTGAGTTTTCTTCCGATGTAAATTTCAGCAGAAGTATTGAGATCGATATCTAAAACCGGAAGTGCGAGCTTTTTCCAAAGCGTTCTTTCCGGTTCCTGATAAAATGAATTGTATTTTACGTTATGACCAGTGCTCTCAAGATGCTTGGTCATTGCCATGGCCAGAGACGTTTTTCCTACGCCGCCTTTACCTGTCAAAATGTAGAGTCGTTTAGGCGGAACTTTCATATTAATTGAA
>CAXHHE010000334.1:0-4061 GCA_964016365.1 uncultured Bacteriovorax sp.
GATGTTAAATCGACGAGTGATTGGTTTGAATATGGGGTAGGAGCTAACTATCACTTTTATAATTCAGCAGCTTCAGTCAATAAACTTATCGGTTATGGGGCCTTAACGGCAGGGAAAGGAAGTGCTTCAGTTAAATCGGTATCGACAACTGGAGGAGTAGCGACTGAAAACACAACTGATGGGACGAATACATTTTTCTCAGTTGGTGTCGGTGCAAAATACATCCTTAATAATGGTTTTGGTGTAAGAGCAATCCTGGATTATTACCATTCATCAGAAGAATTCGAATTCGATGACGGAGCTGGCGGAACTTTTGTTTCAACAAGAACTCTGGCAGGTCCTCGTGTGCAGTTCGGGCTTTCTTATCGTTTTTAATCTTCTTAATTGAAATTTTTAATGTCTTCAGCGCTTACTTTTAAGTAGCGCTGAAGAGTATTGAGATGTTTATTAAAATAAATATCAAAGTCTTCATTCGTTTTTTCTTTCCAGATCGCACGACTTAAAACCGAAAGTCTTCTTACCACCAGGTCATGAAAAGTTTTTGGCATTTCTTTTTCACAGATATGAATAAGCTCAGCTTCACTTGGCAAATGCCACTTGAAAGGGCCAACGACAGAAGGGCTGCGCAGAGGCGATTCTGTTTTATCTTGATTGTAGCTTAGATGAAAGCGATGACAGATTTTCTGGGTGATTTCTCTGCCCATGACTCTGAAGGTTGTGTATTTACCACCGGCGATGACATAAGTGTCGCTGGCCGGTTGAAAAACTTTGTGTTCACGCGACGTTTTTCCACGGTCTCCGCCAGTGTTTTCTTCTTTTACCAGAGGCCTGATTCCAGCAAAACTTCCGATGATTTTATCTTTTGTCAGGTTGGAGTGAGGAAAGTACAGATTTAAATTTTTAAGCAGGTATTGGATTTCTTCTTCCGTAGGTTTGACATGGAAGAGGTCATCTTTGTTAGGCACTTCTGTTGTTCCTACCAGGACCTTTTCGCCGTGAGGGATAACAAAAATGACACGGTCGCCGTATTCATCCTGAGGAGTCATAACAATCGGATGGGCGATAGGAAGATCAGTGCTTTTCACCCAGATGTGTGAACCTTTTGAAGGAAGAAGCACATCTTTCCAGTGATAAAAGCTATATTGTTTTAAAAACGAATCAGTAAAAGGCCCAAGCGCATAGACGACCTGGTCAGCAATAATGTTTTTTTCTTCGCCAGTGATCTGGTTTTTAAGTGTGAGCGTATTTTTGTTGTTAATCTTTCTGACGTTAGTGACCTTAGTATGGTTCATGGCATAGGCATGGGGTTCATTAAGCGCATCGTAAATCACCTCGAGAGTGATTTTAGCGTCGTCCATGATTCCATCGTAATAAACGCCGGCACCTGAAAGACCTTCGGGATTTAGGCCTTGAATGTCGTTTAAGCATTCATTTTTAGTTTTAGTAGAAAAAGGAGAGTTCTTAAAGCTCGATAAAAAGTCATAAAGAAACAATCCGATCCTGATCATCCACAGAGGACGTTTTGAATCCTTATAAACCGGCATGTAAAACGCCACTTCGCGAGTGAGGTGAGGTGTGAGTTTGAGCCACAGGTTTTTTTCATGCAGGGCCTCAAATACCAGTGGGAAATCCATGTTTTCCAGGTAGCGAATGCCTCCGTGAAGCATCTTTGAGCTGCGCTCGCTTGTCTGCGAAGAAAAGTCTCCTGCCTCAACTAAAAGAGTTTCGACACCATTTAAAACCAGGTCGCGGAAAATTCCCGCGCCAACAATCCCACCGCCAACGATGACGGTTTTATAAGAGTCTTTTACTGGCGTTGTTTTCAAGTGGTCTCCGCGCCTACGATGGCAAGAGTGGCACTGCAAGTGATTTGGTACGCATTCACTCTTCCATGTGAGCGTTCAAATTGCAGCGGTGATAATTGAAAATTGAGTCCCAAAAGTGCGTTTGCGTGTTGAGCATAGGCCTTTTGTTTTAACTGCATCGTCAGGTCTTCATATAAAAGAGCAAACGAGTTTTGGTAATCTTTAAATGCTTTTTCAGATGTTAGCTCTGGATTCTCCAGGTCTTCCATGTTGAGAATTTCACCCGCATCGCGCTGGTTTTTTTGCACGTATTGCAGTCTTTCCAGCTCGGCCTCTTCAACGATGGTAAAGGTCGTCTGCACACCGATGTAATTTTCCACCACATAACCTGGAATTTGAGAGCTGGTAGTGACAATGATGTCTTTTATACTCGTATCGATATCTGAAAGTTTTAAGCTCTCGGCACGGTTTTGTTTTAAGTTGTCTTTCTTTAAGAGTCCGCGTGGATTGCTCTCGCCGGATTTTGAAGGATGAACTTCATCCGAGAGGCCAACTTCCAGGTCTAAATCAAAGCGGCGTAGTTTATGGGCCAGGACAATGGCCGTGTACTCGCTGATCTGAGGAACGATAAGTGAACCCAGCTCTAGTGAGCGTTCAGTGTCCTTTTCATTTTGAGCGTTGACTACTCCGAACTCTCTTAAAAGCTCTAAGATGTCGTCAGCTTCTTCTTTGTATTTAATATGGCGGGCGATGATACTGTATGGAGGATTTCCTCCGCCTACAGAAGCTTTTCCGTATGAAAAGTTTTGGGCAAACGTTTTAACGTCTTCAAATTTTTCAGAAGTATTTGTGTAAGCGCTTTCGTCGCGGGAAGTGTCTTCTTGAATGGCCTCAACTTCCATTGGAGAGAAATCTTCTTCAATTGTTGTTGTCTCTTCTTCGCTAAAAGAAAGTTCTTCTGTCGGAGTGAATTCTTCAGAAACTTCGGATTCTGATTCAAAAGGAGACTCTTCTTCAAGATTGATGTCAAAAGATCCTTCTTCCTGGGTTTCACCAAAAGGATTGTCTTCAGTCGCGCCAAAAACGTTTTCTTCTTGTGTCTCAGTTCCCAACTCAGAGACTTCAAAACTCATCTCTTCTGAGGGCGTGGATTCAGAGTCAAAAGGAACTTCAGGAGGAATGTCGGAAGAGAGATCATCATCCAGGGCATCAAGACTGATGCCCGTAGAAGATGGATCATTGTTGTCGAAAGAGTTAGAGTGAAAGTTGTCGAACCTAGAGTCGAGATCAGAATCTTCCTGGTGTAAAAACTCAGAAAGATCCTCAATTCTCGTTAAATCTTTATTTTCGTCATCTTTCTTTTTTGTCATTTAAGACCTTGTTAAGCTTCTGTCCCGTGACATTGCTTGTATTTTTTCCCTGATCCACATGGACAAGGATCGTTTCTACCCACTTTCGGGTTTGATCTTCTGATCAGTTTTGCTTCTTCTTTTACAGTTTCAGCTTCTAGGGCCTTTCTGTGGGCCTCAAGTTGAGCTTCTAGCTCTTCTTGATGTCTCTTTTGAAGCTCTTCAATCTCGGCCTTAGTATAAAGTCTAACAGTAAATAGGTTAGCTACAATAGATTTTTTAACCTGAACTTTCATGGCATCAAAAAGCATGAACGATTCTTTTTTGTATTCAGTTAATGGGTCTTTTTGAGCGTAAGCGCGCAGGTTGATACCTTCTTTTGCATGGTCCATGTTCAGAAGGTGCTCTTTCCAGTGCTGGTCAAAAGCAGAAAGCAGGATTTCTCTTAGAGCGTATGTCACTTGCTCAGGCTCGTATTGAGAGAATTTTTTCTCAAGAACACTGTTTGCTGTAGCACCGAAATAGCGCTCAATTTCACCGTCAAAGCCCTGAAGACACTCTTGGTATGAGATCTCATGATCAGTGTTGAAAGTTGACTTAAATCCTTTTTTCATCTCTTCCCAATCCCATGAATCAAGCGGAGCTTTTTTCTCAGGACGGTAGTTCTCTAGTAATTCAACTGCAACATCTTCCACCATTTCTTGAACGAATCCCATGTTGTCCTGGTCGTTTAAGATGTCGCGGCGGATTTTATAGATAATACGACGTTGCTCGTTCATAACGTTATCGTACTCAAGAAGGTGCTTTCTGATGTCGAAGTTATGGGCCTCAACTTTCTTTTGCGCCTTAGCAATCGCGTTTGAAATCATTTTGTGTTCGATTGGCTCATCTTCTTTCATTCCTAGAG
>CAXHHE010000335.1:0-4024 GCA_964016365.1 uncultured Bacteriovorax sp.
TCTCGTGGGCTCGGAGATGTGTATAAGAGACAGGATGAGGCCACGGCCAACATTGACCCTCATTACGAAGAAATCATTCACGAGGCCGTCATGAAAATGATGAAGGGAAGAACGTGTTTGATGATCGCTCACCGCTTAGAGACACTTAAGCAGTGTGACCGCATCCTGGTATTTAACCAAGGTCAATTAGTGGAAGAAGGACCTTTATCCGAGCTTCTCACTCAGGGGAATTACTTCTACCGTCTGCATAATGCTCAATCGGTTCATTAGACTCTTTTAAAATTCGAAACGTTTGTTAAACTAATTTCATGAAGTTTAATAACCCCGAAATCAAACGTCTTGTTGAACAAAACTTATCGCCTGCTGATCTGGCGCGTGCCATGGATGAACTCCTGAGTCGCGAAAGAGAAAGTGTGGCCCACATGAAAAGTGAGTATGAAAGACTTAAGGTCATTATCGACTTAATTCCCAATACGATTTCATGGGTCAATAGCGACATGACTTATTTTGGTGTCAACCGCGCCCTCGCTGATACATGTAATGTAACTCCGGATGATTTTGTAGGAAAGACGATTGGTTTTCACACCAAAGAGCGCTTCTTCTATGAATTTGTCACCGAACTTTTCCGCTCAAAAAGCGATACGATTTACCGCGAACTCGAGGCCCGTATTTCAGGTGTGGATCACACTTACCTGGTAACGGGAACAAAGCTTGAAGACAAAGAAAAAGCTGTTGTGATCGGTGTTGATATTACTGAGCTTACGAAACTAAAAGACCACGTCTCTTTCACCCAGAAGCTTGCTAATTTAGGGGAGATGTTTGCGGGAATCATCCACGACATCAATAACCCGCTGATGATGATTGAGGCCAACATTAAGCGCGCTAAGAAGAAAATCAATGACGATGAAGTGAATGAACTTTTAACGAAAGTAGAAATGAGTTCACAAAAAATCTCTAAGATTGTCAAAGGGATTAAAGTTTACATCCACCAGGATGGAACAGCTGAGTCGCATGTAAAAGAGAACTTAGGAAAGATTGTCGATGATGCTTTAGTGATTTGTGAGAATAAACTCAAAGAGAATATGGTCGCTGTGACTTTTGATCCGAAGATCAATCAAATGGAAGTCTCTTGCCATTTCACTCAAATCTTCCAGGTGTTCGTCAACCTTATCTCCAATGCCATAGATGCCATTTCAGGGCTTCAGGAGAAATCAATTGAGATTACCGCCAAAGATCTTGGAGACCGTATTCAAGTGCGTTTTATGGATTCTGGCAACGGGATTCCCAAAGAGATTCAGGAGAAAATGTTCAATGCCTTTTTCACCACGAAAGATCGCGGAGTAGGCTCTGGATTAGGGTTGTCGTTGTGTCGAAAAATTCTTGAGGCCCACGGCGGAAGTCTCACTATCGACGATAGTGCTCCTCATACAACATTTATCGTTGAACTTATGAAATAGTGGCTTCTTTATAGAGGAAAGCTTTTTTTCTCACGTTTAGAACTAAGTCTTTAGCTCCAACAGATTTTTTAGCAGTCTTCTTTTTTGCCGCTGATTTTTCAGCATGCATAGAAAGAATCGCTGAGCCGATTGCTTTTCCTAATAATGGCGGAACCGCATTTCCAATTTGTCTCCACTGAGCAGACAGCGGGCCATGGAAAGTGAAGTCGTTGGGAAAACTCTGAAGGCTAGCTGCTTCTCTTTGAGTCAGATAGCGGTTTTCAGTCGGGTGAAAGTAATTATGTCTATGAGTCATGATGGTCGGGCTTGGCTTTTTTCTATCCAGACGCTGATACTTTGTTTGTCTGAATCTATTTTCACGAAGCTCTTTCCAGTTCACACCCAATTTTAATTTCTTCTTTTTGAAATACGCTTTTTCATCAGCTTCATAGCGAACGCCCTTTCCTTCTGGAACACAGGCAATGCGCTCAAGATCGATAGCAGACTTTATTTTTGCCGCTTCGATATCGTGGTTAAGGTATTTGCCGTTTGGAGCTTTAAGATTTTTAAAAGCTTCTCCAACAGTCATCACTTTGTTTGTCATTTGTGGGAATGTAATGTGCTGGTGAACGCGCGAACCGATGATGATTGTGCGTCTTCTTCTTTCAGGCACACCGTAGTTTTCAGCTGACATAACTTGCACGTCAAGCGTGTATCCCATTTTGTTGAAGATACTGAAGATTGATTGAATAGTTTTTTCGTTTTTCTTTGCCAGAAGACCCGTTACGTTTTCAATGACCACGTAAAGTGGGTTAGTGACCTTCACCACACGGATGAATTCCTTAAAAAGCATATTTCTTTGATCGTTCGGGTTTCCCAGACCGACTGTTGAGAAGCCTTGGCAAGGAGGTCCACCGACTACTGCGTGGATTTCTTGACCCTTCGTTAGCTCTCTGATTTTGGCCGCTGAAAGATCGACGATTGACCCGCAATGAGCGTTGGCATAATGGTGATTGGCCTTGAAGGTTTCAATCGCATTTTTGTCCATATCCACACCTAAAACGCATTTCATCCCCGCTAATTCAAGCCCGCAAGAAAGTCCGCCGGCGCCAGAGAATAGATCGATGAAATTCAAAGTAGGTGTTGTTTTTGTCATAGTATGACAATTATCTCGATTCCTGAGAGATTTTGTCAAAGATAAAATTAGGCCGCTTTCTTTTTTCTTGTACGGTTTGGAATGGTGAATTTCAGGCCGTCAAAAGTTTGTTCCAGCTCAGGTGGAGCATAGAAGCGCTCGCGCTCTTCGTCCCATAGGAAATTGCGAGAGACGGGAGAGATCAGGAAGCTATAGTCTTTCATTCTCTGAACCATTTTCTGGGCGTGGGGCATCCAGAGAGGGAGGCTTTTTGAGAAGATAAAAACGTTGATTTGGTGAGCTTTCACGTGCTCTTTAAGCGCGTTGATGAAGAGATTCAGAGTTTCTGGATCTAAACCGACTTCAGGTTCTTCCAGGAAAATGAATTGTCCTTCGTAAAGCAAGGATTTCATCAATGAGCAGACCTTCTTCATCTGCGCATTAGTTTGATCTGGCAATTCATGAGGAAGTTCGATGCTTTTATAAAGGGCCTCAAGAGCTCGGTTGCCTTGAGTTCCCAGAAAATCCTGGAATTGAACTTCTTTTGATTCGGTTAATGAATCTGGAGTGAAATCAATCAGGATATTTTGGTTTAATGTCATTTCTGGAATCAGACTTGCTTCACGTGCTACAAACGAAAATTTATACGGAAGCGCCACTTTATGGAACTTCAAAAACGACAGGAACTCATTGAGCTTTGATGCTCCCTGGGCCTCTTCGTTTGGATAAGTGAATAAATAAATTTCGAAGTTTTCTTCGAAGTTGATCTTCGTCATCGTTGTCTTTTCGGAAAAGTCAGGGACGAGCTTGAAAAAAAGAGTATCCGAGCCCTCTTGTCGGAATTCATTATTTCCACTGTTTAAAACAATGCCTAAAAATAAAAGTTTTCGGATATACTATTTTTATGAAGGAAAAGACCAGTTCCAAAACAGTTCTTATTGCGATGACCGGAGGAGTTGAGTCCACTGTGGCCGCGTACCTTCTTAAAAAGCAGGGCTATCGCTGCATTGGAATCGGTCTTCAGCTTTTTGCCGACGGCGAAGAAGCAGGCCCATTTGCCGATGTGGCCGTACTTGATTTAAATAAGATCAAAGGCATTTGCAATTACCTCGACATTCCTTTTTACGCCGTTAATGCCGCCGATATTTTCACTGACAAAGTTCTAGATCCTTTAGTCGGGAGAGTTTTAAGCGGACAAACTTTTGAGCCACTGGTGTTTTTAAACTCAGTGCTACTTGAAGTCCTGTTAGAAAAAGCAAAAAAATTTCAGACGACACTGGTAGCGACAGCTCACTATGCAAAGGTTTTAAAAAATCAAAAAACCGGAGCGTTTGAACTCATGGTTGCTAACGACCTGGAGTTTGATCAGTCGTATTCACTTGCAAGGCTAGAGCAAAAACACCTGGAGCTGTCTCTTATACACATCTGACGCTGCCGACGAAGGCTTCTGTGT
>CAXHHE010000336.1:0-4023 GCA_964016365.1 uncultured Bacteriovorax sp.
ACAGAAGCCTTCGTCGGCAGCGTCAGATGTGTATAAGAGACAGCTCTTTACCTTGAGCGCGAACGCATTATCACGGACTACACAAAGAAAATTAAATCTCTCTTTGATCAGGCGGAGACTCTCCTAAGTGATGTTAAGAGCGGAAAAACGGCCAATCGCCGTACACTCAATAATGAAATTGGCGGCATTCAATCTGCGCTCATTAAAGAAGCTCCGGAAAAGAAAAACAAAGAAGACCCGGAAAATATCTACGCGCATATGCGCCCTATTGAGTTTGAAGAAATTAAAACTAACGATACCGTTTTTTCTGTCGTCATCAGAAAAAATGTGAAGGTTCTCAACACCAACCCACGTAAAAAAGAAATCCAAATCCAGCACGGGGCCCTTTCTGTCTGGGTTTCTCCCTCAACTCTGCGCTACCCATCAGGTTCAAAACCACCGGCGCCTAAAGTCAGCATCAACATCCAAAAATCAGTTCGTGGAGAGATTGAAGTCGACTGTCGCGGAATGCGCTTAGAAGAGTTTCAAAAGATCGCAGAGCAGTCTATTGATGAAGTTATCACCGGGGAAATCCCCTTCGTGACTATCATCCATGGGCATGGTGATGGTGTGCTTAAAAATTGGCTGAGAAGTTATTTAAGAAAAGAACACCGCGACCTTCGATGGGAAAACATCGAAGGTAACGACGGGTGTACGAAAATTTATTCTTAGTTAATTGGTGTGCCGATTCGCCAAGGACGGAACTTAGCTGGGTTTTCCCCGAACGGGAAAATTAGTGAGAACCATACAAACATTGCCTTACCTTTGATTTGTTCATGAGTCACAAATCCCCAATAGCGGGCATCGTATGAGAAGTCGCGGTTATCACCCATAACAAAGTAGCTGTCTTTTGGAATCGTTACTTTGTCGTAGTCAACTTTATAGTAGTTGTCGTTGTCTTGCTGGATAACGTGTTCAACATCACCAGTTTTTACGTGGTAAAACTTCAGGTTGTAACCTTTAAACTTGTCGTCCATATCGGCCATGATGTCTTTGCCATCAAACTCTTTTGGCTCAATCGGCTTATCGTTGATGTAAACAACTTTGTTTCTGATTTCCAGCGTATCACCTGGAAGACCAACAACGCGCTTAATGTAGTTCACTGAAAGATCTTTTGGGTATTTGAAGACGATGACGTCCCCTCTTTTTGGCTCGCTTTTACCAGCGATATAAATCGGGTTAAAGCTTGTCTCTCCGAATACCATATCGGTAAATGGAACTTTAAGACCATAAGCAAATTTATTAACCAGGATAAAGTCCCCAATCATCAGAGTTGGGATCATTGAGCCTGATGGAATCCTGAAAGGCTCAAAAAACATCGAACGGAAAGTCAGTACAGCTACAATAATGATAGCGATCGATTTGATTTCTTTGATGAGCTTTTGTTTTTTTGTGAGGTCTGCCTCTACACTTTTCATCAAATCAGCATGCGGATCTAGCTGATCATTAGATTGTGGTGTTTGATTTTCGTTCATTGCGTTTACCTATTTCTTTTTTAATTGCGCTTCTTTTTTTTCCTGAGACGATTTTCTTTTTTGAGGGTCTACTGGCAATACTCCTTTTGTAGACTTTTGCTTTGCGACCTTTATTCTCTGAAACCATTCTTGGCATTTTTACCATCGTAATAGGAACTGGCTTCACGTTATTGTAATAATACTCAATGATGTTTTTAGCAAGCATTGTCGATTTTACGTGCCATCTTTTAACGTTAACGTTCATGACACTGATCGAAATACCTTTGCCGCGCTCTTGGTCACGAGGAATCGCGAATGCTGAGAACCAGTCTCTCTTACCGAATGGTTTACCACCCGTAATACTTCCTGTTTTCCCACCGATATCAAGTGCGTTTTTATATCCATTATTCATTTTGCGGAATGACTTTCTCGCCGTTCCACCATCAATCGTCATTCCCATCATCTCCTGCATTTGTCTTGCAGTCTCTGCTGATAGAACGCGTTTTTCTGTCGAATTGTTTTCCCAAAGAGTCTCACCAGAAGCATCCACTAACTTCGTAATCATCTTTGGTGATCTCATCATCCCGTTATTGGCAATGATTGAGGCCATCATCGCTCCGTGAATAGGAGAGATAACCGTCTGGTCGTTAAAACCAGAAGCAAGTTCAGCTAAGTGATAGTCATCATCAGCTGTTCCAATGTGTGATTGAACGAAATCAAATTCCGGAAGGAACTGTTGATTAAATCCAAAGTTTTCCGCCATTCTTACCAGTTTATCGCTGCTGATATTTTGAATAGCAGCTTTACCGAAGATAACGTTGTTTGATTTAGCAAAAGCTGTTTCAAACGTTTGAGATTTATCCCAACGGTTGCTTTTAGATTCATCTAATTGGTATTTGAAAAGGGTAGTGCTTCTTCCGCGGAAATCAAAAGATGTCTCTCTTGTAACCTTTGTATTTTGAAGAAGCTCAGCTGCCGTAACCATTTTAATTAAACTAGCAGATGGGTGAGTGCTCGCTAAAACCAGGTTATTGTCGATGTTGTTTGTTTTACCTTCAACACCTACAGCGGCCAAGACTTCACCAGTTTCGTTATCAATAACGGCAACTGTCGCGTAGTCTGAGCGGTATGATTTTAAAAGTTTTTTAATATACGCATCAAGCTGAGGATTGAATGCATATTCAATTTTTACTTTCTTTTTGCCTACATCAAGAGTTTGAGGCCAATCGCTACCAACCTGCTTAAAGGTCCTGTCGATTGAAAGTCTTAAATCGTCTGGGAGTGGGGTTAAACCGGGAGCTTTGGCTTCCTTTTCCACTTCAGCGGCATTGAGTTTTTGTCCAAACTTACCTTGAAAAATGTTGAAAGCAGTTCCACCTACAAAAAGAGTGAGGAACGCTGTGGTAACAACTAAGGCAAACTTACTGTTCGTCTTTTTCACTAAACTTATCCATGTTTTAGTTACCATGCAATTACTAGCGCATGAGCTACTATTATGGCCTAAAATCCTTCCCAATGACAAAATATTCTTTACTAACTGAGCGGGTAGATTTTGGTCTCAGATAATGGAACTCGGAAAAGAGCTTCTTTTGCTCCTTCAGAAAGACCTGAGCATCGTTGGATTCGAAAACTTTGATGACGGTGTTTCCACCTGGTTTTAAAAATTTTGGCATTAAGAAGAAAACCATCTCTACTAAATTTAGGGACCTGGCCTGATCAACCGACATAATCCCTGTGGTATTAGGGGCCATATCTGATAGGACCACATCGAACTGGTCCGATACACCAAGCTCTTCCATCGTTTCGATAGTGAGAATGTCTCTTTGAAATAAGCGGACGTTTGGGACACCTAGAAGTTTCTTATTTATGTCTCTTACATCGGCACCAATTACCAGTCCATTGACACCAACTTTTTCAGACGTGTATTGAACCCATGATCCTGGGTGGTAACCGAAGTCGATGACTTGATCATTTTTTTTCAAAATTTTAAAGCGCTCGTCGATCTCTTCAAGCTTATAAACGCTTCTTGCAAGAAAGTTATCTTTCTTTGCTTTATGAAAATAATGATCTTTTACTTTAAACGTCATTGCTTACTCTAAAACTAAAACAACTTTCGGGTTGTCGTCAGAAGCATCCATGATCGCTTGAATTAAAGCATCAGTGTAATCTGCGCCTAATTTGCTTTTTAAAATGCTTACAAATTTGATTTTAATAATGGTCTGTCCTGAATAATCAGAACTCAAGGTATCGTAAAGAGCGTCGAGAGTTTTTCCGTAGTGGCGAGGAAAGTTTAATTCCTTTGCCAGCGTCGTATGAAGATGGTCTTGTGACTTAATTTCTTTACCATTAATTAAAACAGAACCAGATGCCATCACCTGAAAAGACAAAAGCAGCCCGCTTAAAGCGATCATTGCGTTTCTCATAAACTCCCCAAGGAAACCAAGATAATTTGATTGGTAGCTTTTGCTCTTATTTCAAGCAATCTGTCTCTTATACACATCTCCGAGCCCACGAGACGCTCAGTTATCTC
>CAXHHE010000337.1:0-4017 GCA_964016365.1 uncultured Bacteriovorax sp.
ATATTACAGCGAGAAACGCGATTTATTGATCCTGCTTCTAACTGGTCTTCACTTCGGTTTTGCCATCCTGACGTTCTTTGGATGCATCTTTTTTTCTCACCGAATTGCTGGGCCGTTATATAAATTGCAAAAACATTTGCGCGCTATCCGCGAGGGATTTACTCCAGGGAAATTGTTCTTTAGAAAAGGTGACTATTTCCAAGACGTTGCAGATGATCTGAACGACACGATCGAGTATATCGAAGACGGGTACAAAAATGACCTGGTCTATTTAAGCGAAGTAAATTCATATATAAATAACCTAAGCCTCGTTGTCCCGGATGACAAACGAGTCGTACTAAATGAAATCTCTTCGCGGCTCTCTGAAATTCAGGAGAGATTTACTAATAAGAACTAACTAAAATAGGCCAAGACACGGAGGTCTTTATTTTACGGCTAATCACATTAGCGGCCCTTACCACATGTTCACTTTCTGTGGCGCTGGCTAATCCTAATCTCAATTTTGCATCCATTGCCATGGCCGATGATATTCCGTTCAAGCTGAACTATTCTCCAGCTGATCTAGACTATGGAAAAGAGCTCGTGACTCTTTACAATGAACTGACAAAAAATGAACTAAACCCAGCAACGGTTAAAAAAATTTCTTCATACAAAGGCAAATCGCATTCATTCGATCACTTGAACTCGATGGTAGATCGCCTTGAAAAAATCTTGGCCATCAAAGACCAGGACTCGTTCTACACAAATTGTGCGATCCAACCTCGTCCAGTTAATGAATTCACAGAAAGCCTGGCACACAGAATGGACATCACGCTTGATCGCTATTGTCGTTTTCTGTATTTAAAAAACATGAGAAAGTTCTCTCCCAACATTAATCTTTCGACGAGAGACCTGAACTATTTAAAAGACGCTGCTCCTTTTTATGCCAGCGGAGAAAACCAGTCTGAAGTTTCAGCTTTATTGAAACACTACAAAGCAAACAAAATCGAGCACGAAAAAATCTCTGATATCCTGATTGCCAAGTATGTCGATTTCAAAACAAAACCAACGTCGGCTATTTTAGTAAACCTTCACGTAAGCAAGCTGCTTAACCAGTTCCTTGCTAACAACCTTCACCTTGATAACAATTCTGGTTCATTCTTCCAGGAAGAATACCAGCGCCTGATTAAAGACTCTCAGGACTCAAGTGATAAAGGTGACTATGCCATGGCCAAGCAACAAGTTATTGCTGCTTTAAACTTCTATGGTAAAAACAAAAAATTCATCGATGAAAGACGCGCTTGGGTTGGTGCTGTTTTAGCTGCCAAAGCTCTTTACTACAAAGGACGTGACAACGATGCCATTGAAGTCTTTGCCCTTTCACGCACCATTGCCCCTAAAGAAGAAAACTCAGAATCGACATTCTATCTTCTCTGGCCACACTTAATTAACAAAGACTACAAAGCAATGAAGGCCGTGGTTGATAAAAACAACCTGGAAAAGAATTTTGAATCTTATGACTCAAAACTTCAATACTGGATCGCCTACTCTCTTCTTAAAACAGGCAATACAAAAAAAGCTAATGATTATTTTCACAAAATCATCAACAGCTCCCCTTATTCATTCTATTCGATTATTTCCCTAAAAGAGCTTGCAGCTCAAGAAAAAGGAAAGAGCGAGCAGGAAATCCTTTCAAAACTTATCACGAAAGATTCTCCGGCCGAATACAAAATGGACGTGGCGACAGACACACTTAAAGATTCACTTAAGCGCTTAGCTGTGTGGAACAAACTTGGTCATGAAAGATTTGCGACACTAGAGCTTCGTTATATCCAGGGAATGGATAAAAAAGATGTTTTTAAAGATGCTGAAACACTTAAAAATGCTTCAAGCAATGACGCTAAAGAGTTTGTAGTGTTAAACCTTGTGCGTCTTCTGCATTCACAAGACAAGTTCATTACTTCTTTTAAAGTTTTCCAGGACTCTTTAGGTGAGAACTCATTAAGTCTTAACTACCGCTTAATTAAATATGTTTTCCCACTAAGCTACTTTAGCGTCATTGAGAAAAACTCAAATGACCTTGATCCACTTATTGTTATCTCGCTTATCAGACAAGAGTCTGCTTTTAACCCTGAAGCCACTTCTCGTGTTGGCGCTAAGGGTCTGATGCAGTTAATGCCGGCGACAGCAAAGCGCTTTAACCGCAAAATTAAAGTGAAGCACCTAAGTGATCCTTCAACGAACGTCGCTCTAGGAACAAAATATTTAAAGCAGTTATTCACAAAGTTTGATGGCAACCTGATTTACACCCTGGCCTCATATAACGCCGGTGAAAACAGAATCGATCGCTGGAAAAAAGAAATCTTTAGGAATGAAGATCCATTAGCGACGATTGAATCCATTCCTTATGAAGAAACGAGAAACTACGTAAAGCTGATTTATAGAAATAAGTTTTTCTATTCACTTCTATCGAATCGTTCCGTGCTGACGACTCCGCTTGATGAAACGTTTAAAGTGACGTTTTCAACTTCTCTAAAGTAATTATTTTTTAAAGAAATCTTGAATAATTTTTTGCGACTCGGGTTTGGCCAAAACATCCAAATGCCCGAGTCTGCAATCTATTCCGTGAAAATCAAAAACATTGAAATAGGCCAAAGAAGCTCCTGAAACCGCAGTCACAGTTCCGTCACCATCAACCGCACCTTTTTTAGTGAAGCTATAATTTAACCGTCTTGGCGTGCGTTTTAGTGTCGCAATCTCAAGCGTCTTATGGCCAAGTCCTCTGACATGTAAAAGAGGGATTTTAACTGAAGGATGAGTGAGCACCGGTGCTCTTAAAAGCGCGTGGAACTTAGTCGATCTCTGCATCTGTCTTTCTACAAATTCAAAAACAGCTTTTTGCTCTTCCGGGCGCGCGTGTTTAAACGGCCCCCATGAATTCTTCTGCCATTTTTCAATATCGTGAAGCCCAAGCGAATGTTTATCGCCATTTTTCTCCATTCCAACATCTTCTCCTTTCGGCGGAAGAAAAAAGTAGCTCGACCGGAATGTTGAGTAATCGAGGCCTGAAAGAAGTGTGCGGTTAAAGGCCAGTCTTGTTCCATCTTCCATATCGCGGAATAAAATCATTAAACCATGGAGAGGTGGAGCAATCAGCGCCGCTTTTTTTATGTAGCGAAGCCCTTCCCAATTCTCTACTGCGCTCTCAACATCTTGAGCCCCGTAACGGAGATAATAAGACATCAAAAGAGCACCCATGCTATGGCAAAGAACATAGAGCTCATCTGAGTCCCGTAGGTTGAAGCTTTTAATTTTTTGATCAATCACTTTTAAACAATTAAGAAAATCATCACGCCAGTCATAATCAACTGTCGCTAATTCAATCTGATTGTCCTCAGTGAAGGTCTCTAATTGAGAAAGGGTTTTCCCATAAGAATCAACATCCCAAAAACGGGGAATGACCCGAACGTTTTTTAAAACGCCTGCTGTGACCAGTTTTTTTAATGAGCCAATTTGGGTTCCAGGAATATTTTGTGAGATGCCTTTTTGGCTGAGAAGAAAATTTGAAGCTTTTGCCCAGCGGACCTTTCCGGTCCTTTCTTCCTTTAGCATTGACCCGTAGTAACCGGGGATGAAGAGGAGGATTTTTCTGGGCATGCGTTTAACTAGACGTTGAATCTGAAGTGCATGATATCGCCATCTTTAACGACGTATTCTTTACCTTCAACTCTAAATTTTCCAGCTTCTTTAACTTTTGCTTCTGATCCGTATTTGATCAGGTCATCAAAGTGGAAAACTTCTGCTTTAATGAATCCACGCTCGAAATCAGAGTGGATCACACCTGCACACTGAGGTGCTTTGTAACCATCGTGGAAAGTCCATGCGCGAACTTCCTTAACACCAGCGGTGAAGTAAGTCTTAAGGCCAAGCATATTGTAAGCTGCACGAGTAAGTTTATCTAAACCAGATTCTGTAATCCCTGCCGCTTCAAGGACTGTCTCTTATACACATCTGACGCTGCCGACGAAGGCTTCTGTG
>CAXHHE010000338.1:0-4010 GCA_964016365.1 uncultured Bacteriovorax sp.
ACTCTACTGACTCTCGTTTTATCTGGCCAAGGCTACACTCAGGAGATCGCCGATAAAGGCTATCGCCTCTCTGGTGAAGCCGTGATGAAAGATTTCACTTTAATGAGACTGACTCCAAGTGAAGACCACCTCATCAAATACATTTTAAAAACAAACCATAGAGTTCCGAGAGAAGAAGCTGTTGCTATCGCCAGCAATGTCTTAAAAGTTTCAGAGTGCTTAAAAGTTGATCCATGGTTACTAACCGGATTGATTCAAAAAGAATCTACATTCAAAAGAGATGCTGTCAGCCCAACAAACGCTGCCGGACTTACTCAATTCACCTCAGTTGGCTTTAAAGAAGTAAACGACCAACTGGGACTTAGAGGAAGAGAAGGCGCAACTGAAAATGCGACTCTTTATTACACATCAAAAATCAGAGACTGCATTGATCCAGGATGGGTAGACTTGTGGAACCGCGTTCCTGTCACTCCAGAAGACCCGGACTTTTTCAACCTTCTTAAAGAAGAAATCAAAACTGATATCCCTGCTGCTGTCACTTATGGGGCCATCTTGCTTAAAACTTACGTGGCTTACGTAGATAGCAGATCATCAAGAGCGGAAGTTGATCTTCCACTAAGTGAAACCTACTATCAAGCACTACAGATTTATAACGGCGAAGAGGGCAACGCTAAAGTAAATTACGCGAAGGCCATCTTCAAAAACGTGCAAAACCTGTATCCGCACAAAGTAAATTTTCCTTTTCTTCAGCAATAAGCTCACAGCCTATTGACGTCTAACGTGACTTATCCGATAACCCCTCTACCGAGAAGGGGGAATCATCGCTGGCCTTGTAGCAATACAAGACGGGAGGAAAGTCCGGACACCACATGGCAACGTAGCGGCTAACGGCCGTCCATCGCGAGGTGAGGACAAGTGCAACAGAAAGTATGTACAGGTAATGCTGTAGTGAAACCAGGTAAACTCTACGTGGTGCAAGCTCAAATAGGTATAGGCGTCTTTTAGCAATAGAAGACTAGGGGGTGCCACCTCCGATGCTATACGGGTAGGGTGCTCGAGGCCTGTGGCAACGCAGGCCCTAGATGAATGATGGTTGAAAACAGGATCCGGCTTACACCTTTTCTCGGTTTTATTTCTTAGTGATCGCCTTGAACACTTTCAATGTCGCTGTCGACACATTTAATTTTGCATCATTGGTTTTAAACTCATACTCAACGTCGATTTTCTTCGTCATCTTTTCGAATTCTTCCAGCGATGTTTCCAGAATGTAGTTTTGAATATTGTATTTGGTGATTCCCGTTTTAATCATCGGGAATTTTTCAAAATCTTTTTTAATTTTTAAATGGGGATACTGCTTAAGTGTCTCGTCATTAGTTTCCAGAATAAAAGTCGGAACCTCCCACTGACCTGAAAGCCACTCGCGTGCGCCTTTTTGATAAACCAGGATTTTCTTTTTATCAGTGACGACAACTCTTAAGAGCTTAATGAATAAATCTTCACTCTCTTTTTTGGCCCCCTCTCTAGGAAAGGCCAGCGGGTCACCACTTTGTTTTGCTTTACAAGCACTATTGAGAGGACAAATCGTACAAGACGCTTTTCTCGCCTGACAAACAATTCGCCCTAAATCCATGAAGGCTTCATTAAGCGCACGAGCACTTAAACCATCCATCTCTGCAAGAATTTTTTTATGCTCGAAATCGTTCCAGAGTTTCTTTTGAAGCTTGGGACCTTTTTCAATATCGACACCATAAAAACGCGACAGCACCCTTTCTAAATTCGCATCAACAGCTAGAGCTTTTTTATCAGCTCCAATGGCCACAACGGCATTGGCCGTGTAAGGTCCAATCCCTTTTAAACTTAGGAGTTCATCAAGTTTTGTCGGAATCTTTCCATCGTATTTATCGACGATCTGAATTGCAAGATTGCGAAGATTTCTAGCGCGGCGATAGTAACCTAACCCTTTCCACGAAATACACACCTGCTCTTCCGTTGTATCAGCAAGCGCTTCGATAGTTGGATACTCTCCTAAAAATCTTTCGAAGTGATTAAGAACCGTCCCCACAGTTGTTTGCTGAAGCATAATTTCAGAAACAAGTGTTTTATAGAGTGTCCTCTTCTCCCTCCACGGTAAGTGGGAGTATTGGTGCTTAGACCATTCAATAAGGTTGGAAAAAAGTGTATGTGCCATTAACGACACATTTTAGTAAAATCTTTTGCATAGTCAACGAGATCGTCACTAGTAAATGCCTTTACACCGTCACCAGTCATTTTCGCCCCGTTACTTTCCAGGAATTCACGCATCTCCACCGACATTTCATCAATATCTGTGACAATGAGTAAATGTTTAGCTTTGGATTCTTTCATCCAACTCAGGAGTCTTTTTTGATCGTTTGTTCCATAAGACATACAAACGCTGGAGTAATCTCCAACTTCTTTAATAGACGTATTGTAGACAGAAGCGCGCACTTTGCTCTTGCAGCCTTTTATCACAGCTTCCATAAATGATCTTCTTCCGCAGCGATCAGGCTCGCGGTTATAATCCACTGACTTAAGTGAAGACGAGATATCAAACCAGATTTCAATTTCAGCTGGAGGTGCATCGCCCTTTTCCTTCCCGCAGAAAATATCAAAGTAATTATTTTTATCGCAGTTTACTAAGCTCGTTTCAAGAGCATTGAAAGTTTTAAGCTCTGCTTTCTTATCTTCGGCCGCTTCTTTTACGGCTTCAGCAGAAGGTGGAGCCTCCACTTTCTTTTCAATGTAGCCGAGTTGAGGATGAAAACATCCATCGCCCATTGGCACACAATGAGGGTCATCGTTTTGAGCAAGGTGAGAAGACATAAGAATGGATTGTTTTTTATCCAGAAGCTCAAGGATCATGGAAACTTTTTTAGGTGAGAGAAAAATCATTTCGATCTTTTTAGGTGTGGCCATCGACACGGCCGGAACCAGACAAACAAGACAGATGATTTTTCTTAAAGAGATCATATATCCATACCTTTCATCTTGAAGTACTGGAACATGTTATTGCCGACATCTACAATCAAGTCGCGCTCTTCCAGCTTCAGGTTTAAAAACTCCGTCATAAAAGCTCTCTGACGGGGTGTTAAGCTCTCTAATTTTTCTCTGATACTTTTATCTGATCGATCTTTTGGAGAGGTTTTATCCTCTTTTAAGATCTCCCTGGTCGTCTCTCTTCTATCTTCATCCGCCACTCTTCTTTCTGTCGTGGTCGTGTGATTGATATTTTTTTGCGTTCCAGGATCTGGGGCCGAATCCGTTAGTTCTGCCACATCGATATTGTCTTCAGAGAGTTCGTCTTTATAAAACTTCACCAGTCTTATGAAACGATCTGCAAAGTCCTCTTCGACAAAATCAATCATCTCATGGAGGGGAATATTGAGTTTAGCGGTGATTTTAGCAATTAGCTGAGGGTTTAGTTCCGTTGTCTTTTGAGAGAGGAAACGGCTCATGGTAGAGATCCCTACGTCGGTTTGCTCTGCGAGCTCTTTTTGCGACATAGGCCCACGCATTTGCATGTATTTCCTGACCACTCCCAGGAACATCTCGATTTTATTGCGTCTAAATTCTGCCATGCAATTTTCCCCTTTTCTAACTGCCCAAAAGCATTATCGGATTGCAAAATAATTTCTTGATGCAATTTTATTACTTGACGCAATTGGTCTATTTTGGTATTCTGGCCTCAGGAAAAGGACGGGAAATCGTCCCAAACAAGAGGTCGATATGGAAACTCTTACTTATTTTATCAATGACTTATATGCTGAGCTTGAAGAAAAATTAGGTGAGACGTCATATCAGACACTTGAAAACAAAACTGTAAAATCAGTGACTTACCAAGATGCAATTATCTCTGGAAGTCGACTTCAGGACATGGTTTACGAGGACGTTATCTTCGAAAACTGTACCTTTTTCGGGACTCAGATCGAAAACTCACTGTTCATTAATTGCTGTCTCTTATACACATCTGACGCTGCCGACGAAGGCTTCTG
>CAXHHE010000339.1:0-4005 GCA_964016365.1 uncultured Bacteriovorax sp.
CCGTCAGAGGAGAAGACTTTGTGGATGTTTTGAAAGCGCAGGACTGCATCAGAGAGCTTTTCCATGGAGATCCTTATAATTGAAAATAATTTTTAATTCCAAAAAAGACGTTGCTTGCATTTTTTAATTTTGCCATTTGTGACTCTTCGGCCCCCCAATAAGTTTCAGCACCGACGTTGATATCCAGTGTGCTGCTAATTGGCCATGAAAGAAGCCCTTGAACGGCGTGACCACTTTGGGCGAATTCGTGAGTGTAGGAAAGATCAAATTTTTTGTCTTCACCTAAGTCATAAGTTAACTTCAGGATAGAGTAACTCTGACTTTTCTCACGGAAAGCATCCGGCAGGTCTTCACTTAACTGCGAAGAGGCATAAATGAGAACGGCAGAAAATTTATTGTAAGTGGGAGTATCCAGACTCACCAGGAAGTTCATCATGTTTACAGGCGTGCTGATTAAAGTCATGTTGGCGATGGAATTGATTCTTTTATCTTTGGTGTAAACGACATCAGTTCTAAAAACAAAATCGTCAAAGATCGTTTTTGCCAGCGATAGACCTGCTGTACTGACTCTCTCATGACTTTCGGCCACAGTGATATTATCGAGTGTGGCATTTATCAGATTATAAGTGGCATCGCGGTCCAGGTAGTTGTAGTAAAAGACAGAAGTGTCGAAGCCTCCAAAACTAATGGAAAATTTTCCACCATACTCGTGCTCTTTAAAAAACTTAGGTGTTTCTTCTTTCCATGTCTCAATCTGCGTTTGTGGAAGAAGGTTTTTGGTAAAGAGGTTCACCGGAAGATTTTGAGAGAATCTTGGTTCAGGAGAGTAAATCAATTGCACTGAACCATTGCTAAAAAAGTATTTAAAGTTCACTAAAAAAAGAGGAAGCCTTGATTCAGAGTAATCAGAATAGAAGGTCTCTCTTGAGTCTTTCGGGTTGATGACATCAGCATAATTAAAACCGAAAGCTTCACCCCAGGCGACTTCCTGATAACCAATCTGAGTCACCCATGAAGAGGATTTGAACTTCATAAAGTTCTCCCCTAGGTAAATGTCATGTGTGTCTTTTTTATCGGTGGCAGGAGTAGAGGATAAATCAGAGTAAAGGGAGTTGTATGTCCATCTGAGCTGGTTGATAAAAACCAGGTCTGAACCAAAACGCGCTTCCTGTTCAAATTGAGCACGGTGGCGCTGGCCATTGTTTTCATTGGCATCGGCCGTATAGTGGCTTGCTCTCGCTGAAAGATAGCCGCGAAGTAAATACTCACCTTTAGCACTGGCAAGTGCTGGAAGTGAGAGGAGAGTTAGGGCGAGGGGAAGTTTTCTAATCAAAATTCCAGCCTGTCTTTGTTGAATAAACTCTCATCAAACTTTTCTGGTTTGTGGTCAGAGAAAATTAAAGTCGAAGTCTTATCTTTTTGTAGGTAATCGCGGATCACCATTTTTGTTGATCTCTCCATTCCCTGGATCATTTTGAGGTCGCCAAACTGAGCGCGCTTAAGTGGTTTTCCTGAAAGAGCAAAGAAGGTCGCTTCCATTGGAAGGTAATCTTTTTTACTAACGTAGTACTCAATGCGTCCGTAAGTCACTTTTTTATTTTTTGCTTTAAGTTCTAGTTTATAAAACTCAGCATTGCCTCTTTTTTCTGTCGCCAGTAAAGTTGCATCGTAGTCTTCAGCATAATTTGTTCTGGCGATATCTCCATTGGCAACTTCTCCGGTGAGTTTTTGCTCTAGAGAGATGCGCAGGGGCTTTTTTATATTCTGCGTGTAAAGCCAGATGTCGTAGTCTTTCATCAAGAGTTTTCTTCCGCGAGCGCGCTCTGGTTCTGTTTGTTCAGTAAGTGAAGCATTCACATCTTTGAATGCGACTTTATAAACTTCTTTTTTCCCATCTTGGTTAGTGATGGTGACGTGAAAGGAATGAGATGTGTTGCCTAGACCTCTTCTTAGATCGGCCTTCTTTACAATTTCGTTGGGATCCATATCCGCTGCAAATACAGTTGCTGTCAGAAAAAAAGACAGAAGAAATCTTCTCGAGAATGACATATAACCACCTTATATAAAGAGATGGTTTTATTTTAATGCAAAATGCAACCTATCAAAAGATGGAAATAATTTAGTAGCAAATTGAAACACTCGGGAATTAGCGCTTTAAACTGGCCTGGCAAAGTTTTGGATCAAAAGGCAGGGCCAATGAGTGGTGAAAGTCGGGGCTGTCGATTCCCCAACGGATCTTAAACATGTCAAAGACGTTAGTCAGACTCTCTTCCTTAACTCTTGAAGTGATCAATGTATAAGAAGTAAGGCCCGTATTAAGCGGAAGGTGGAACTGAGCTTCCCCTCCACATTGCATGATAAGTGGATCTTTATCATTGAATTCGCATTTTTCAATCGGCCATGAAACCAAAACCTCTTGATCAAGGCTTGAAAGTTCTTCCTCAGCTATCTTGATAACTGGCAAAGTGAGTTTTGTGACAACACCTTCATATAAAGGAAAGTCATCAGCGCCCATGAGGTTGTTATATCTTAAATAGAGTCTGTCTTTACTACTATAAAATGAGATGGCCACTTTTCCACGGTTGCCTGAACAAAAAGCACGATACTCTAAAGCATGCGAAGTGTTGATTAGGAATACAAATAATAGCGATAGGAATTTCATTTTTACTCTCACATGATGTAGATCAGCTTTTGAACAGTTCTTAAAATACATCCATTTCTCAAAATCTTCACTCTATAATCTCTAACTAAAGCTTACCTCTAATTTATTTAAGTTTAACTTCATTTTTTATTTCAATATTAATTATTCGTTTTTTATTCCGAACTAAATCGCAATCATGAAATTTTTTTAACAGGGAAAAAAAATGAAGAAATGGAGTTTAAATCAAAAAGTTTATTTCGTTATATTTATCATGGCCGTTGGCCTTTGTTCAGTTTCTGTTATCGGTATCTATCAAATGTCCAATATCAACAAAATCCTTGAGACGATCACTCAAGAGCGTGTAGTAAACCTGGTGCGCACACACGAGATCATGAACCATTTTTATATTCAGATTATCAATGAAAGAAATTATGTTCTTCATGCCACAGTAGAGGCGAGGGCCATTAATAAGGGCTATATCACTAAAAGGCATGGAGAAATGCGCGAGATGATCGAATCACGTGCGAAAGTTTCAAGCCCGGAAGGATTAAAGGACTTGATGGAATTTAAGGACGTCTATGCGAAATGGACAACTTTTAATGATCAAATTCAAAAGCTGGCAGATGACGGAAAGGGCACTGAGGCAGCAGCACTCATTAGTGAAACAGGAAGAAAACTTCGCCTTGAAGGTGAAGGGATTTTAAATCGCATGAATGAGCGTGACACTAAGAGAATGGATGATGAAACGGCACTTGCCAATAAAGCTTACGCCAACGCAAAGTTTATGGTTATTGTGGCGAGTATTTCTGCCTTAGCTTTAGGCCTTATTTTAGCAATTTTCACTCTTAAATCTGTGACAAGAGTTATTGATGAAATTATTGGCAGCCTTTCAGAAAATTCAAATCAGGTAACGGCAGCTGCTGGACAAATTGCAGCTTCTTCAGAAGAGCTTTCCCAGGCCGTAACAGAGCAAGCATCTTCTTTAGAAGAAACAGCTGCTTCAATTGAAGAGATGAGCTCGATGGTGCAAAAGAATGCCAGCAACGCTCAGGAGGCCACTGAGCTTGCCAATGGAAGCAGGGAAAATGCCAATAAAGGGCAGCAAGTTGTAGTGAATATGATCCATGCGATTGATGACATCAACACTAGCAATAAAAACATCATGGTTCAGATTAATGAAAGTAACCAGCAAATTTCTGAGATTGTTAATGTTATTAAAGAAATAGCTTCTAAAACAAAAGTCATCAATGACATCGTTTTCCAGACTAAGCTTCTTTCTTTCAATGCCTCAGTTGAAGCGGCCCGAGCGGGAGAGCAAGGAAAGGGATTTGCTGTCGTTGCAGAGGAAGTGGGAAGCCTTGCTC
>CAXHHE010000340.1:0-3998 GCA_964016365.1 uncultured Bacteriovorax sp.
GAGATAACTGAGCGTCTCGTGGGCTCGGAGATGTGTATAAGAGACAGCTCAAGCGGTCCACAAAAAATCATCGAACTGCGGCAGAGTATGTTGTGGGGCAACTTTACGCCCTTGCCGTCTTTTCAAAAACGAACAGTGACTTTTTTGATTTAGATAAGTTTGTTAAGATCGCTAGCTTTACAACAGGGCAGATTCTCGGCAAGAAAATTAAATCTTAATCTAGCCGAGTTGACCTGACCCCAAATGCTAGACTACTTTTAATCTCACATCCTGATCAAAACCGTTTATCTTTTTCATTTTTTATCCCCCTACATGTTAAAGTTTAACAGAGTGTGAGGTTTTGAATAGTCCAGTTTTTTGGGGGCAGGTCAAATGTGATTTAATAACTCCATTTATTTCCTCTTATTATTTTATCTTGGATATGACTTGATCAATTTTTGGGACTTCGGTCCATTTCGTGCAATATGAAGGTGTCATCATCGGTCTAGCTGCCTCAAAATTTCCGTTACCAATTCCACAAGCTGCACTTCGAATGGAGTCAGACCTGAACTTGGAATTGATTTTATCAATTGTTTCCATAAGGCTAATTCTTTTTGGATCATCATCTTCTTCAAAAAGAGAGCATTGATGAGATTCAAAATCTTGAATTTTAGATAACGTGATACCGATCTTTTTATATTCGTATTTTGAGTCATAAAGGCGATCTAAAAGCATCCAAACTGCCTTAATGAGTTTTACCGTATCCATTGTATATGAAGGAAGTGTCATTCTATCGCTAACTCCTGTTTGTGGAAGTTCTGGATGATGGATATCGGTGATTAAGAATAGACTGACTTGCTTGCAAACTGATCCTTCACGTCTCATTTCTTCAGAGGCTAAAGTCGTGTAAGTCGCTAGCGATTCTCTGAGATAATTAATATCATTTGTTTTATTTCCTAAGGTTCTAGCGTGAGAAATTTCTTCTTTCTTATCAACTGGTTCATCAATCCTAAAGCATTGGATGCCTTGGAGTTCTAGTTGAATTTTCCTTCCATTAATTGTTAGGAGTTTTTGAATTTTTTCAATGTATGGATAGTCTCTAAATTGCTTGGCATTATGAATACCTAATTTCCTTAGCTGCTTGCCACGCGCTCTTCCAATTCCCCAAAGCTTTTCAATAGGAGTATTTTCTAAAGTCCAATCGAGATTATGTTCAGTTACTTCATAGACGCCTTTATACATTGAATTCTTTTTAGGAAATTTCACAGCAATTTTTACAAGTGTGATATTAGGCCCGATTCCAACGCAGCCTTGTAAGCGAGTCTCTTGATAAACACTGTCTATTATTTTTAGCCCAAAATGGGTTCGATCCTCTTGTTTGATATGATTGATATCAAAAAGACCTTCGTCGATTGAATATATTTTTAAGAAAGAGGTGAATCTTCTTAGAGTTGTGAATAATAACCTGGAAATATAACCATAGGTTTCAAAGTTCGCCGAAAAAACATGAACATGGTTTCCTTTCGCTGTCTTTTGTATCTCCCAAGCGGTGACGCCAATGTCTACACCAAGATCTTTTGCTTCTTTTGAAGCAGCAATAACGATTCCACCAGTGTTACCTAGAATAGCAATAGGATCGCCACGAATTTCAGGTCGAAATATTCCTTCAACATTCGCATAGAACCCATTAGCATCAAAAATGGCAATGCTCTTTTCACTGAACAAACTTTTGTAAGACACTGGTTACCCTCTTATAGAGCGATGTATAGAAGCGACTACAGCTATAAAGTAATAGTCGTCTGGATTTAAGACGACTGGTTTGTATTTGGGATTAATAGAGAAGGCGACAACTTGCTTATTGATTAATTTTATCTGATTGCAATAAGTATGTCCTTTGTAACGATAAACACAGACCTCGCCACTTGCGTGTTGTTCGCTAAACTTCAACAGAACATAGCTATTGATTGGAATGAGAGGCGACATGTTATCAGTGGTTAATTTATAAAAAAGATCACCGGGGAATTTTTCATCCAGAGAAATTCTATGATTATAATTTTGATTACTGATTCCAAAAAGCTGGCGATTTGTATCAATCTTCTTTTTTTGCTCGGATTCTAAGTCTGCATTCTTTTGAAGATCAACAAACTCTTTGATCGCTTGATTTCGTCGCTGAAAATAATCTTGCTCTCTTCCCATAAGAACAGGGCCGACGTAGGATTCTTTAACGGGAGAGTCCTGGTTGTATTCTTCTGATTCATAAATGTATTCTTGGCTTTGTGTGATCATAAATGTATATTGCGTAATTTTTGCGTAAGTTTCAAGTGGGAAAATTCTTACAATGTGTTTTTCAGTAGCAATCGACAAAGATATTAAGAAGTTGTCTCAAAGATTTTCAGCTAACTTTAGTGAAGTAGGTGAGCAGAATAGACAAAAATTATTTACGCAACAGTCCACAATGGATCAGATAAAATTTGAAAGACTCCTCGGATTATCTCATTCACAAAAGCGCCCGATTGTATTTCGTATGCCCGCTGAGGACAACAGAGTCTTTCCCGGTTACTTTGCCAATGTTCTTACGATTGATGAGGGGCAGAGGGTATTTCATCCTATGAGGTATAGAGTACGTCCGGAAGGATCGAGAGAAGAGATCCCAGATAAGTTTGGCGTCTATAATGCCCGTATTGATTCTTTGACTTCAAAGAAGACTTGGCAGCCGCTGTTTATGCGCAGGCATGGTCTAGTACCGTTTACAAACTTCTACGAATGGGTTCTTGATCCACAACAGAAAAAAGATCTTGGTCTTTTTGATTTTTTAGATGAAGACGATAAAAAAGAGTTAGGGGAAAATACAAAGGCCACTAAAAGACTTATCACATTCTCACCAGAAGGAAGAGATATGATGTGGGCACCTTGTTTGTGGGATGAATGGCAATCGATTAATGGGGAAATTGCTTTCAAGTCTTTCGCAATCATCACAGATGATCCTCCACAAGAAGTCGAAATAATGGGCCATGATAGATGCCCAATCTTTTTAAGAGAAGAATATATTTCAGAATGGCTCTGCCCAGAAAAGTCTAATGTAAATGAAATTTTCGAAATTCTTAAAAGCAAAGAGAATGTTAAATTTCTCCATCGCTGGGTTTATTAATAAATCTTGTGGATTTATTTATGGGATACAAATAAAAAAAGGCCGAATTCCTTCGGCCTTTTAGTCATTATCTTAAGAAACAATCTGCTAATTCGTTTTCAACAATTGATGGGATGGCACTCGCATCGTTGTGGGCCCTATTTAAAGGAAGCTTAAAATTCGCAATAGGAAGAGAAATGATCTGAGAAAGCTCCTGGTATTTTGCAGGAGTCATTACGATTTTGTTGTCATAATGATTTTGCATCTCAGAGAAAACTTGATTTCTTGCAGGTGTGAGTGAGGCAAACTGGCGAGTCGATTCACCGTAGTTTGAAACAAGCGAAGAAAGTCTGTTGTTGAAATTTGAAATGGCCTGTGGGCATTTTAATTTCACTTCTTCTGTTAAGCAGGCATTAAAATCATTTTTTAATTTTGAGAAGTTAATGATCTGGGCATGAGACGCTGATGTATCCATGCGCTGTTTTAGGGCAAAGAAATTTTGGTCAGCGCGATTTAAAATAGTCATCAGGTAATCGTTTGGTGGAGTGTTCCCTGAAGCAAGAACTAGAGAGTAGTGGAGAGCTTCGCCTGTTTTATTGTTGAACTCATTAAGAAGTCCAGAGGCACCACTTAGAAGGTTGGCAAAAGAGTAGATCTCTTCGCTTGCGTTCATTGTCGTGTAATAGCAAGTTTGGTTTTGATTTGCTGAAGCTTGAAGTGAAAAAGTTGAAAGAACAAAGGCCAGTGAGAGCAATACGGGTTTCATAAGTAGTCCTTGAAAATTTGCTTATTTTTTATTGAAAAAGAGTGAAATTGTCCAATAAGTAGGTAAAATTTTTAAGGATAAGAATGCTGTTATAGAAATTCGGACTAGTCATAGACAGTAGAAGAA
>CAXHHE010000341.1:0-3987 GCA_964016365.1 uncultured Bacteriovorax sp.
AATTTCATTATTATTGAATAAAATAACGGCGTCACTTGAGTTTTCAAAGAGCGATTTAAAACGTTCTTCGGATTCTCTGAGCTCCATCGTTTTACTGCCGGCAATTTTATTGGCCTTTTCACTGATGAGTTTTAAATTCAAAATAAAGCCGGTAATCAAAAGACTAAAAAGAGAACCGACTAAAATCAGCATCGAGTTTTGCGATCCATGGCCGGTGATATAACGGAGAGTTTCATTCCAATCAATGGTAAACGTGCGGTCGGCCAGATTTAAAGTCGAAAACTTAGGATGGCTATTATCTGAGTTTCTCAAACGCTTATCGACAATCTTGGTGTAGACTTTGCGTTCAAGAAAACTGTTATCCCCATCATAAATATCAATATCAACCAATTGATAACGAGATTCGGCCAGTGATTTGAAAAAAGACTCCATTTCAACGGCGGCCACGACCCAACCGATAAAGCGGTCGCGTTTTTTTATAGTCGTAATTAGAAATGAAGTGAAGGCCTTTTTCCCACCGAAAAGATCAATCTGGATGGCCGGAGTCAGAATCGGATTATTGCGGTAAATAGACTGCTCAAAAAGCTCGCGCAATTCCGGGTGATAAATAATTTTTTCAAAATTTCCGGTGGCATTTAAATGATCCGGATAAATCAAGGCCGGACGATTGCTCGTAGATTTAGGATAAATAACTCCTATTCCTTTTATACCGTTAATTTGATCAACGATGGAAATCGACTTAGCGTATGCGTCCCATTCATCAGGTTCTACTTTTTCTGAACCCGACACAAAACCCGATGCACCTTTGATGGCATTTTCGTAAAAAACCATTTTTTCAATCAAACGGTTTTCAAAATCATCAATAACACTGGTGATAATTCGCGCATTATCTAATTCTCTTTGCGAGTAATAGTAGTAATAAACCGAGCCGGTTAAAACCCAAAAGGCCAAAAGGGGAGCAATCGCACTCTTAATGAGCCTGGTTTTTTTAAATCCTTCCAATGCCAGGGCACTAATCCCCAGAGCAAATAAGAAGAACTGAATAGAAGTCATGTTTTCTTGGTAATTTCCCACTGCAAATGGGCCATCATGCCCAATTAAAAACCAATTCAGCACCAGTGATACGGTGATAAGCGCATAATAAATTCCCTGAATTGTGCCTAATAAACACGGCAATAAAATCGCCAGGAAAATGAAAAAAAGATAAGGGCCAAGGGTATGGAACTTAAAAATATACGTAATTGCAAAGGCCGCAAATGGCGCTATGAAATCAAAGAATCGATGTTTGGTGTCTTTAAAACTTAAAAATGCTGGCAGAATAATCAAGATGCTTAAAACATCGCCCGTATACCAAGTGACAAAATTAGAAAAATACATATCTTCGCCGATGACACCCAGATAATACAAATTCGTCACGCCAATTAAGGCCGAAAAAATCGGCGCAAATAAGGCCACGATGGAAACGCTTATCAAGGTTGACTGATATTCGAAGTATTCTTCAACAATGTCTTTAAACGCCTGATACAGATACAGCCCGATATAGGCTTCAGAAACGCTGGCCAAACAACTAATCAGGTTTTGGTAAAGGCCTCGGTCATTAACCAGGCCCAGGATAAATTTTGCGATAAAAATGACCGGTAGATAACGGGCGCCAAAAAACACCAGAATTCCCACGGCCAGTCCAGACGGGATAAAAAACGCCGATGATTGTCCGGGAGTTTTGGTGATAATTAATGAAAACTGGGCCACGTAAAAATAAATCGCCGTCAAAAGAAACGAGATGACAGTATATGTAGAAATGTCGCGAATATTAAGGCCTGATTTCATCCCGATATTTTGAACTTATTTTCTCAGAAATGTTAGCTTTTTTTGTTTATTGTGGGTTCTTGAAGGGTTTTAAAGGTCCCCAAAGGGGGTAAAATCTGCCGAAAACCGTCTACCCGATAATGGAAGTTATCGGGTAGAGCCCGTATTCCAAGTGACCAGAAGCACAAATGCCCGGTCCTGGCACATCCCTTAGCCGCGCTTTAAATGCTTATCTAAGGCATATGTAATCTTATCTTCAAATTCGTGAAAATCAAACGGTTTGATAATGTGGTCTTTCACGCCATATCTTAACAGGGTCATGATATCATCCACATCGTCGCGGCCGGTGATAACCACGGTTAAAGCTGATTTTGTACGCGGGCTAATGGCGCTGGTTTTGATGAATTCGATCAAATCGATGCAAGTCCCGTCATCAAGGTTCCAATCCAAAAGAAGCATATCGTAGTCTTTATCAACCAGGTTGATTTTGGCCTCTTTGATGCCTTTACACAGGTCAAATTTAGCGTGGTCCAGTTCGCCCAGATGCATGGAAATAAGCTCTAAAATTTCAGGGCTGTTATCCAGGACCATGACATTAAAATCTTTTGGGATAACAGGTGTTAGTTTTTTGTAGATGGCCTTCTTTAAATGACAGCTGATTTCATCAAAACTGGTTGTCAGGTCAAAAATATAATCAGCTTCAAGTTCGAGAAATTTTGTATTCACTTTTTTAATGTTCGATGTGCACACGGAAATCACCGCTTTTTTATAGCGCTGACTTTTTTTAAGTTTGTCGACCAAATCCACGGCCGAACATTCTTTAAAAGTTTCTTCGATAACAAAACAATCAATTTTAGGCAGGCGAGCGATGGACTTCAGAAAATCATCGAAATTTTTACCGATAACAAAGTTAACTTTAGGGTAGATCTCCCCTAACCTCTGACTAAAATTCATCGCTTCCATCGGGTCACTAAAGCAAAGAGCGATGTTAATTTCCTGAGTATGCGGCATAACTCTCTCCTACTGACATTTTTGCCTCTTTTAAAATTTCTTTATAAACATATCGACTGGAATATAATTAAATTAACTATGAACGTTCCAGCGAAAAAAAATAATGGTTCTCTTAAGCTTTACCAAAGTGAATCTTCATTCAACTTTGAATTGGAGTACGAATTCTTCAACAATTTTGAATCGCCTCACACTCGCAAATCTTACCGTCTGGATATCACTCAATTTTTTGAATTTTTAAGAGACAATTTTAAAGATGTTAATGGCTATAACGACATCAAACGCGTGCATGTCGTGGCCTTCAGAAACTGGCTAACTGACAATAATTTGGCACCCAAAACAATTAATCGTAAGATAGCGGCGAACTCAAGTTTTTTCGATTTCCTGATCGAAAAGAACATGATTCAGTTCAACCCGTGCTCATCAATTAAGCGCCCACGCCAGGAAGTCATTCAACCAACAAATGACCTGAGTGATGACGAGATCGGAACTCTCCTATCGCTACTTGATGACCTAAAAGGGCCAGGGCTTTTACATAAGGCCGTGATCTACACACTTTTTACGACTGGGATTCGTAAAGCGGAATTGATCAATTTAAGACGCAAAAATTTTTACACTAAAGACTCCCATTACATTATCGAAGTCCGCGCCAAAGGCGGAAAACAACTCACTAAGGTTGTACACCCGAAATGCGCTGAGATTATTCTTGAATACATCTCTTTCCTGGAGAGTTCTGGTGAAGCAGTTCATCCGGAAGACTGGATTTTCAGGCCTTCTAAAAACCCATTAGAGCCAGAACATATCATCAAACCACTCAATCCAAAGTCTGTGGATTACATCATTAAAACATGGTGTAAAAAGGCCGGAATTAACCACCGCATTTCCCCTCACTCGGCCAGAGCAAGCTATATTGGATCGGCCCTGGATGCGGGAATTGACCTGTATAAGGTTTCAAAAGACGTGGGCCATGCCTCTGTCAGAACGACTGAAGAATATAACAAAAGACGCCAAAAACTCTCTGAAAGTCCGGTCTTTGGTCTGGGGTTTATGAAAGGCAAAAAAGATTCGTAAAAAGTGCCATGATTAATGGGCGGCCCCTTCTGAAATTCACCCCAAAAATACAGTTTCTGTCTCTTATACACATCTGACGCTGCCGACGAAGGCTTCTGTGTA
>CAXHHE010000342.1:0-3982 GCA_964016365.1 uncultured Bacteriovorax sp.
CCATATAAAGTACTCGGTTATTTATTCGCAAAGAGAGTCAATGTCTTCAAGCTTGCGGTCGAACTTTGGTCGTTCGCTAAAGAATTCTTTGATGAAGTCATCGTTTTGGTTCACAGTGATTTTTGATTGATAGCTCTTCACGCGCTCAATATAAAGCGGGTTTTTCTTTAAGTCGCAATAGACTTCTTTAATAGTCGGTTTAATTTTTTCCCAAAGTTTTGGTTTCCAGAAAGCAGGTTTATAAGACTCGTCCATCTTTGGGTTGATATAGTTTTTGATATCAAAAACGCGATTTGGGTTTTTCTTCCACTGGCCATTTTCTTTAATAAGGTAAGGGTTTTCTCCATCACACATTGAAATGGCAAAAGTCATTCCTTGATAGTTGGCCTCTAGGTCACCAAAAGAAAGAACTCCACCAAGTGTATAACCAAGAATGTGGATCTCTTGTTTAAAACCAGTAAAGACTGAATCTTTTTTTGCAGCTTCCGGGGCCATTCCTTTATCTAGGTTTTCCAGGTAACGGCGGTAGTAGTTTCGTCCAACTAAAGCAAAGTGCCCAAGTTTGTCTGTGCCGATGTAGACTCCACCAACATTAATAGTTCTTGAGATGATTCCAAAATAAAATGGAAATCCACCATCTTTATAAATTGATTGGTTGATGTATTCGAATTGAGAAACATCATCACTAGGGAAGCGTTCGATATCCGGAGAGTTCTTGGCAAACTGACTGATCTTACTGATTGAAAACTTTCCTACAATTCCCGTCATGACATCATCTGCGAGATCGCGGCAGGCCACTTCTTTACGTTTATTATTGGCATCGGCCAGGGCCTTTTCAAATTTATCATCGATGTATTTATTGATTTGTTCAGAAGATTCCGCCAGCACATGTGAGGCCGCGTGGAATTGGTCGGTTTCTAAAGCAAAGACAGATTGAGCAAAAAGCAGTGTAAGAAGCGCCGTTTTCTTCATTTAATCCCCCAAGATTAGGGACTCAACTTATCACGGTCACTTTTAGATAATCTTCGGACCATGAAAATAATTCATAATCTTTGACGATGGGTAAACGCCACGATATTACAGGGAAAAATTAGAGAAGGGGATTATAATGAAAAAGATCATGGGGCTTTTAGCACTTTTAACACTAACAACGGCCTTTGCTGGTGAAGTAAGACTGGTAAAAGTAAAAGAACTTGGAGTGATGAAGAATAAAGTTATCTTCCAGAGTTTAGACGTTAAAAAAGTAAAGAATTCAAATGTTGTGCGCGGAAAACTAGTAGCTCAATGGGGCACTCAGGTTTTTGAAGTGGTAACTGGTTACTACACTTGTAACACTAAAAATGTTTGTAAGTTAACTGACTATGAAAGAGTCGCGACTTACGAATCATGTAAAGTTAAAAACAATAAAGTGTCTTGCTCAAAGAAAATCGCAGGGGACTCATATGAAAGCGACTCTCGCGATGTAATCGTTAACGGCAACCCGGATGAAGTGAGTGATGAATTCGGCCACAACAGAACAGGTGAGTACGATTCAGAATTCCCGGTTCGCATCCAAGACGAATACTCAGACATTTTCTAAGAGATTAAGTTGAAAAAAACTCTTTCATTATTTCTATTATTACTATCTTTTCAGGCGATCGAAGCAAAAACGATCGCCGGAAAAGTCATCAGCATTCACGATGGCGATACACTGACATTCCTGCCAAGTGAAACTCCGACAAAAAAAGCAAAGCTTCGCCTGATGGGTGTCGACACTCCGGAAATTGATTTTAATGGAGCTACTCAAGGCGAGAGCGCCGAGATGGCCCGCGATTATTTAAAGAGCATGCTGCCGCTTAATTCGACGATTCAGATTGAACTCTCTGATAAGAACATGGACTCTAACAACCGCTATTTGGGGCAGATCATTTATAATGGAGTGGACTTGAACCTGGAGATGTTAAAAGCAGGTTGGGGTGCGCTTTATTTCATTTATCCATACGATAAAAAAATCTTTGTTAGATACAGTGAAGCCGCTTTAGTGGCCTCAGAAAACAAAGTGGGGATTTATTCTGATAAATTCTCTCATAACCCGCTTCCTTATATCTTTCGCCAGGAAGGAAAAGGTGTGCCGGGAACAAATATGATCGGAAACTTCAAGACAAAAAAGCTTTTCGCTCCTGAGGATATCGAGTCAGTTCCACATTACAACCGTGTTTTCTTTTCAAATGAAAGTTCTGCTTTTGGACAGGGATTTAGCTGGTAAGCTTACGCCGTGACAATCAGAGGTCTGTGTTTCGTGATAATCATCGTGTGTTCATATTGAGCAGCGATGTTTCCTTCTTCACAGTACAATGTCCAGCCATCATTTGATTCTTCAACCCAGTTTGATTTCGTCGATAAAAACGGTTCAATCGTGATAACCTGGCCCTCATGAAGTGTGCGGCGATCATCCGGATCATAGTAGCTGGCAATAAAGCCTGGTTCTTCGTGAAGGGCGCGGCCAACACCATGTGAACCAAGGTTTTCGATAATTTTTAAATTGTGTTTGCGGGCCACTTTTTCAATGGCCTTACCGATAAGATTTAAAGGAGCTCCTGCGCGTGCCACTTCCATGGCCGCATTAAGTGCTTCTCTGGTTGCTTTCATCACGCGTTTTTGATCAGCAGTTGATTGTCCTAAAACAAACGATCCGCCAGTATCGGCAAAGTAGCCGTCTTTTTCTGCAGATACATCGATATTGATGATGTCGCCATCTTTTAAAGCGCGCTCTCCGGGAATGCCGTGAGCAATTTCTTCATTGACTGAAATACAAGTCGCACCTGGAAATTTATAAGTGATAAGAGGAGCAGAATTCGCTCCATGATCGACTAAATACTTTGCTCCGATATCATCAAGCTCTTTTGTCGTCATACCGACTTTCGCTTCACTCATCATAAGCTTTAGAGCGTCGGCCACGATCTTTCCGATCACTTTTAATTTTTCAATGTCTTCTTTTGTTTCAATTGTCATGGCAATTATCTTTGGCTGTGTTTGGCCACCGTATCGATAAGCTCGTTAACGTCCATCGGCTTTCTGATCTTAGTGACGTTGGCAGGCATATTGACCAGGTCTTCTTTTGGATTTCCTTTGGCCGTTGTTATAATAATGGGAAGTTTCGCCAGGTCATTGGCGTGGTTGCTTAAAAGATATTCCATCACTTGAAGTCCAGTCATAACTGGCATCATCAGATCAAGAATCACGCAATCTGGAAGAGCATCTTTGGGACAAGCAATTAGGTAGTCTAAACCAACGCGCCCGTTTTCGGCCGTTTTGGTGATATATCCTTCATCGGTTAAGATTTCAGCAACTAGCTCACGGATGTCCATGTCGTCTTCAATAATTAGCACTGTCTTTTTATCGGTCGTCATTTCGATTGATCCTCTGGACTAATATCTTTGGGTGAACTCTACCTTGGAGAGGTTTAAATCACAATGAATTTTATAGGATTACGCATTCTGCCACTTTGATAATATCTTTAAATGATAATCTTCCTGCTCTTTTGTGTATTTGTGCTCCTTATGAAAAGGGCATAGACGACGCGCAAGAGAGAATTCTTTTTCATTCAGGCATGGCCTTGGGCATGGAGTGCAAGGTGAATCCCATGGGGCCAGGGGGGCCGTGTCGGTCAGTGGAAAGGAGGTAAGAAAAACTCCACGGAACCCAAACCATGGGCCGAATTCAAAAGAGAGGTCGGGTCCAAATGGTGATGGATGACAAAGATTGAAGTGCCTTCCGATTTGTTGAAGCGGTAAAATCTTTTGGTCGTGTGGAAAAAGAAGTGTGAGATCATTGTTTAAAAAAATCTCGCTTGCTTCTTTCATAACATTCATCGTGTATGAGTCAATCGGGTGTTCACCTTCTTTTTTTGGAAGCTTTTCCCAAAGAAGTTTCCCACCGCTGCCTAAGAGAATAAGCACTGTCTCTTATACACATCTCCGAGCCCACGAGACGCTCAGTTATC
>CAXHHE010000343.1:0-3976 GCA_964016365.1 uncultured Bacteriovorax sp.
CTCGGAGATGTGTATAAGAGACAGGTCCCCAGTATCCCACTTCCCATCTTCCTTTTGAGATAGAGATCGCAGCGATTGCTGAAGCACCAGCTCCCCAGTAGTATCCTTTTCTCTTCATTACACTTGATTCATTATCAATACCGCCATTAGCTGTTCTGTATTTTTCCAGTGAGTATGCTTTTACCATCGCGAAGTCACCGTAGATACCGAAGTCCGCTCTGATGTTAAAGCCGTTGTAGTTGATGTTTGCGTGTGCAGTTGCACCTAAAATATTAACTGTACCGTAGAAATCTTCTTTATCTGAAAGCTCTGCGCCTCCGCGGTCATGCCATGTAGACCCTGAACCGATACCAACAATTAAGTCATATCCACGCAGTTGTCCTTTTTCATCTTTTGTCATGTTCTTTTGGTGGTAGGCCGCCATTACAACTTGTGCTACAACTCGAAGATCTGTCAGACCCTGGTTACCGTTTAGTTCTACGATCATTTTAGACATTGCTGTATCGTAAACAAGTTGTCCGCCTTTACCTTCTTTGTTGTAGTCTTCCATCTTTACAACTGTTGCATTCATACCAATAACATAATCGCTATTTTTTGATGGCTCGTATGCTTTTTGTCCTTTTTCAAGACCAACGTAAACTGAGATGTCTGACCAGCGAGGCTTTTTACAGTCGGGTTGAGCTGCGTATTTGTCGCCTTTATAAGCTTTATCCAGGGCATGGTTTAAGGCCATGTTCGGGTTTAGTGTATAACCAAGGGCCTTTGCTCCCAGAGAGTTTTTAGAAACAAGTGCACATGAAATTTGGTAAGTTGCTTCACCGATAACATAACCACCAATCGGAGTTAAGATCTGGTCGTTGATCGACATAACTTCGTGGTACTCAAGTGTTTCCCATGCAGTTGAAGAAGCAAATCCGATAAGCGCTGATTCAAGAGAGTTAAATCCGTTTGTACGCGCTGTCTGGTAGTACATAACTCCGGCGTAAGTGTGTCCGTAGTTTGAGAATTTATCGTTGTCATCAAAAAGGATGGCGTCACCTGTAACGTATTTTCCTTTTAGACCTGATGAAAGAGAGTAGTCGAAGTCAACCTGGTTGAAGACCAGGTTCTTGTAGTAGATCCCCATGGCCGCTGAAAGCTGGATACCAATTTCAATACCAGTTCTTAAATAGTTCTTCTTTCTTGGTGATTCATTTTCATAAAGTGTGATTGCTTTGTTAATAGAGATGGGCTCCATCGTCATATTGTCTAAGAATACGCCTTTTTTCTCGTCGTATGAAATCTGGTTAGATTCAAACGCACCGTTAGCAAGAACACCGGCCTTGTAGGCAAGTTCGTTGTCAGTATATAAGAAAATGTTCCCAAGAACTTTGGCGAAGGCATCTTCTTTAGAAGCTTTTGATGTCGCACTATCTTTGAATTCCCAACCTACAGCTTTAAAGTCCGAGTCGTGAACGCGCGACCAGTTTGTGATATCCATCGATAGAGAAGAGTCTCTATTTTTTGTAATTCGCAAGTGATAGTCGTATGACTTAGAAAGTTTTTGTAGATCTGCATCCATAAAGTTGTCTGTGTCGAACTCTCGACAAGTAACGTTTGTTCCGTTTTCTGTAATTTGATTGGCAATAGTGTAGACCTGAAGACATGTGCTTCTTTTCCATTCTTTGCTTTTATTGTCTTTTAAATCACCAACAGAAACTAAGACTTTCTTTTGTGGGATCAATCCCGCAGAAGCTCCAAAAGAAACTGTAAGTAGTAAAAGAGCAAATAATGAGTAAGTCTTCATAAAAAGATCTCCCACAGAAATGACATTAATTACAGAGCATAGAGCAAGAAGAATGCCGAGGGTTTTGGCTTAAAATTCCATGAGATAGGAGAGGGAAGGTGTCTAAGGTTTAGACAGGTGCAGATTTCCTAACAGGTTCCAAACAAAAAGGCCCCATCCATTGGATGAAGCCTTCTTTTATACAAGGGGTTTAGAGGCTTATTTCTGTTTCATCACTTCGGCCATGCACGCCTTAGCTCTTTCGATTTGGTCGCTGATTTTCGCACATTTTAGCGTTGAGGCCTTTTGTTTAGGAACGTAGTTCATATTCACCATCAGCGTTCCTGTTTATCGGCCTTAATAAAGTTACTTAATTGTTTTGTAGGAGTCGTTCTCCCCATAATAGTCGCGATTTGCAGCTCTTGTTCTGCACTACAACCTTGAAGCGTGTTTTGGCAGGATAAAATGGAGTCGACTTCGTGTTTCCAACGAGAGTCGTAGATATCTGCTGCATAAACGTTCAGGTTTAAAGTGATAGCACTTAAAAGCAGAAGAGCTGTTTTCATTAAACATCCTTTAGTGATGATCGCTATTTTATTCTTTGCTAAGAAAAGCAAGATGAATACCAAACTTAAAGATTGAATTTGCCACTAGTTAAGAAAAAGTGCCTGTCTCTTTTTTTACACTGCCTAAATTGTCGACGATTTGCTAACATATCAAACATGATTGAAGTGTTGTATGAGGATTCTGATTTTCTAATCGTGAATAAGCCATCTGGTTTAATCGTTCACGCGACTGTGGATAAGTCCCGCGAGAATCTCTATGACCTTCTAAAAAAAGACCACCCTGAGCTGGCGATCCTTCACCGTCTTGATAAAGATACTTCCGGGGCCATGCTCTTTTCTAAAAATCCTGAAATCAACAAAGACATTCAAACCATCTTTGACGAAAGAACGATTGAGAAGACCTACATCGCTTTAGTTCATGGCGAATGGGAAGGTGAGAAGGGGACGATGGAAGACTTTCTTAAAAAAGAGAAGGTGAAGAATAAAGAAAAGATGGTGAAGGTTTTAAAAGGCGGACAGAAGGCCATCACATACTTTGAAAAGAAAGATTATAAAAATGGTGTCTCGCTCATGAGTTTCACTTTGGAGACCGGACGCATGCACCAGATTCGCGTGCAGTCAGCTCTTCGCAATCATCCGCTACTCGGTGATACATTCTACGGCAAAGCTGATAAAGCAGAACGATTGTTCCTGCACTCTCACCATTTAGAGTTTCAGTTTCAAGGCAGACTGATTTCAGTCACAGCACCTTTGCCTGCCCTGTTTAAACAATATTTTTAGCTAGTGAATAGATTCCCGCTGGAAGAACTCTCGGGTCATTCGAGTGGCGAACTCCAAGCTCTCCAACCACAACTTCTTTTTTCGATTTATGATCGTTCATGATGTTTCTTAAAGCTTCCGACTGCACACCGTGAGTGTGAGACGATAGAAAGAAGAAACTCTTTTCGCGGTTTAAGATATTGTAGCAGTCAGTGACCATTTCATGGATCATCTGTTCAAATTCCCAGACTTCTTTATTGGCCCCGTGACCCCAGCTCGGTGGATCGGCAAGGATAGCGTCGTATTTAAATCCTTTGCGAAGAGAATGCTTAATAAAGCCTCTAACGTCTTCTTGAACGAATTTAATTTTTTTAGTGTCGAGTTTAGAAAGCTCAGCGTTTTCTCTTCCCCAAGTCAAAACCCCTTTACTTGAATCGACGTGGAAAACTTCTGCTCCTGTTGAAAGAACTGCAAGGCTTGCGCAGCCGGTGTAACCAAACAGGTTTAAGAATTTAATCGGGCGTCCCAGTTCTTTTTGAAGAGCTTCAGTCTCGCGAAGAAGTGTGTTCCAGACAGCTTGCTGTTCAAAGAAGACTCCGCAGTGACCAAACGATGTGAACTTCAATTTGAATTTTAATTTTTCCCATTCAAGCACTAAGTCTTGTGGCTCTTTGTCGCCTCTGTGTTTCCACGTTCCGCCACCATCAGATTTTCTGATACAAACAGATGTGGCCTTTTTCCATTCACCTTCAGAAAGGCGCGGGGCCCAGATGGCCTGAGGAGAGGGACGTTCAACAGTCACGCCTGCGATGATTTCGAGCTTTTTACCAAAACCAGAATCTGTCTCTTATACACATCTGACGCTGCCGACGAAGGCTTCTGTGTA
>CAXHHE010000344.1:0-3974 GCA_964016365.1 uncultured Bacteriovorax sp.
GATAACTGAGCGTCTCGTGGGCTCGGAGATGTGTATAAGAGACAGGTTGTATTCACCAACAGTCGCAGGGCGCTCATCAAGCGTGAACTTTGAAAGACTGAAACGGCTTGCTTCAACAGCAGCATTTTTAGCTTTTAGTGCGCACTCTCTGATATCTTCCAGTTCAAATGAGTTTGTTGCTCCGTAAGCGAACTGACCATTCATCATCACTTCAACCATGAGTCCATGGTCTTCAGATGTGCTTAGTCCTTCAAAAACTTCATTGCGGACACTCATAGATAGGTTTTTAGTGTGAACTTCACGAAGCGAAATATAATCCGCTTTTAAGTCCGAAAGATTTTTTAAAATCTCTTGTAGTTTCATTAAGCTCTCCCTTTCCAGTGAGTCATACTCGTCGAGACTCCCAGAAGTTTATTAACAAATGTAAAAATCTTAAGAGGTAAAATCCCCTTTAATAAGTCCACCCACTTCACCACGAAAGGCTCCTTGATAAAGGCGCAGTCTTTCTCAATTCCATGAATGATTTTTTCAACAATGACTTCCGGCTTAAGCCATGGAAGAAGCACTGGAGCTTTGACTCCGGCAAACATCCCCGTGCTGATATAACTCGGACACACCGTTGTCACGTGAACATTTTCAATTCCTCTCTCCAAAAGTTCCAGGCGAAGCGATTCCGAGAAACCAATCACCGCCCACTTTGAAGAAGCATAGGTCGTTCCATAAGGAAGACCGATAAAACCTGAAGCACTCGCCAGGTTGACGATATTGGCATCTTTGCTTTTTCTTAAGTCATCAAAGAACAAATGAGTCATAGCCACCAGACCATCGACATTCACTCGGTATGTGGCCAGGTGCTTTTCCAGGGAAAGTTTTTCAAATTCTCCACCAAAGACAACTCCGGCATTGTTAACCAGGACATCAAGCCCTAGACCTAAAGCAGAGATATCACTTTTTAACTTTTTAAGACTCTCAAGGTTTGAGACATCTGCAAAAAAGGCATGGGCCTTACCGCCACTTGACTTAATCGAGCTCACTACAGTTTGAGCGGCTTCAAGATTCATATCGACGACAAAAACCACGGCACCTCTTTTGGCCAGTTTTTCGGCCATGAGCTTTCCAATTCCAGAAGCTGCACCTGTGATAAGAACTTTTTTGTTTTCAAAATTTTTCATCAAAACTTGATCTCTTTGAAAAAAAAAGGCGAGACTTAGTCTCGCCTTTTTGTGATCCCTGATAAAGGAATTATGGGTTTAGTAATTGCATTGTCCCTGCACCATCAACATAGAAGCTCTCTGAATTTCTCATTTCGTTTAAAAGCCCTTTGGCCTTGTATGAAATTTGAATAATCGCAGAGGCAACTGGGTTTTCTTCGCTACCAACGTTTGCCACGTTTACTAACTCAGAAGTTGCATCGAAGTTAAATCCCCAAGCTGCATAGACCTGACTGGCCTGAACCTTAAGACTTGTAATGTATTTTCCATTTCCTTTGTACGAGCCATTATATTGGAAGAAAACCGTATAGGTAAATCCAATAACTTCACTTCCGTATAGGTTTTTGTAAGAGACGCGGTAGCTGACAGCTTTAGGTGCTGACCAGTTGGCCATCTGATAAAGCTCAGTCTTAGCTGCACTTCCTTCAATGTGCGGAAGAACGCTTAAAGAAGGAATCAGACCATTCGTTGTAATAACCGGTCTTCCCGCTTCGATGATCGGCCAGATTTTTTTACCGATAGCAATCAGACCATCAAGGTACATTGCCACTTCATCAATTGGGTTTGTGGGAACTTTTGGAAGCTCGACAGTTGCTTTGTCATCCGGAGTTTCTACTTCATGAACTTCTACACTTGAGATCACAAGAGCTGGATCTACTTCCTGCGCGAAAGAAACAGTGCTTAGTAACAAAAAGCTCGCAATGAAAAACGACTTAAACATTGAGTACCTCCCCTAGAATTTGGTGCGTGCAATATCTCTGCTGGAAAACTATTTGTCTAATAAATCTTTTGTTAAGAAAGAGCTGTAAGAAGAAGTTAATTCTTCTTAGGGTGACGCACAAAGTCTCACACTGATAAATAACTGAAATCTAGTTTCATTATCCGCGAAGTTTAAAAACGATGTTCTTCTCTACGGCGTAAGGGTAGCCCTTCTTCTGGAATCTCCACTTTTTCGTGGCCTCTAAAGCGGCCCGATCTAGGATGTCATGGCCACTGCTTTCAAGAATTGTGGTGTTTTCGGGAAGGCCTTCTGAAGAAACATTCACTCTAAGTTTGACCTGTCCTTCAAGACTTCTTTTCACTGCTAATCTTGGGTAGTCTGGCTCGCTGAAGCTGGTCACTGATTCATTAAAACCAGACCCCGAACCCACTCCAATTCCTGCTCCTGAACCCTGGCCTTGACCACTTCCTTGAGCTTCACTCGTTGCAACTGGGGCTTCACTGGAAGCTAACGTTTCAGAGGCACTCTCTTGTCCAAGAGCAATGGTCTTTTTTGTTTTCACACCATCAGCTTTTTTGCCAACAGGCTGATCAGGAAAAAGCCTCGATCCTCCACCTGAAGAGCTAAACTGGATGTCTATCAGGTTGCGGTTGCGCCAGGAATCCTTATTCAGGAATAAACCTGATAAGAGCACAACGATAATATGAACTCCCACCGCTAGAATGATGGAATAAGTTATTTTTGGCATGGAGGATTGATACCAATATTGTGCTAAACTGTAAAACGAGATGAAACGTTACTTGAAGTACACCATTCACTTTTTTCTTTTTAAGATTGTTTTAAAAAACTTTCTTCGTTTATTTGTCGGAATCTCATTTCCGCATTCAAAAAACTTTCCGCACTATGAACAGTGTATTTTTGTGGCCAATCACAACAGCCACCTCGATACCGCGGCCTTTTTATCTATGGTGCCGATGAAACATCACCTGGACTCTCACCCGATTGCCGCCAATGATTATTTCGGCAAAAGCCCTTGGGCCAGAAGCTTCTTTGAATTTTTCTTTAATACAATTCTTATTGAGCGAAAAGGACTTAAGAACTTTGAAAAGTCGATGGATGCGATTAATTTAGCTCTCTCTCAAAAGAAATCGATTCTCCTTTTTCCTGAAGGCTCTCGCGGGGTTCCTGAAGTGATGGGGCAATTTAAAAATGGGATTGCTTATATTTTAAAGACTCACCCAAATGTTCCTTTTGTTCCGATCTACATGCAAGGATTAGGAAAGGCCATGCCTAAAGGGGATTCTGTGATTATTCCCCACGACTCTAAAGTCATCGTGGGGCAACCGATTTTAATTCCTAACGTCTCTGAACTTTCGATGTCCCAAATCACGGCGATTGTCAGACAAAGTGTTCTCGACTTAGAAAACGCAGAAAACACTTAACGCTTAATAAGTTTCCCCTTCACTGCTGTCTGTGGTCTCAATGAAACTTGCGCATTCATTTCAATATGTAAGTTAGGTTCAAGTGCTTCAATCTTAAATTTCGACAGCACTTTTAAAAACATCGTCGCCATTTCTAAGTTGGCGAGTCTTTCCCCCATGCACACTCTTTGTCCTGCTCCGTAAGGAATAAAGGTCAAAGGTTTTGGCTCCTGTAGAAAGCGATAAGGGTTAAACTCTTCTGGTTTTTCCCAATAATCTGGATGGTGCTGAATCAGGTATGGAGAAATCGAAATCAAGTCTCCCGGGAAAATTTTCTCACCGTGAATCTGGTCTTCACTCACAGCAAGACGACCAAATGACCAGGCAGGTGGACGCATGCGCAGGACTTCATTTAAAAAGAGATTCACATTTTTATAATTTTTAACTTCTTCTTCACTTTCAATTTTAAAATCGCGCTCTTTTAATTCATTGTAAATCTTGTCCTGCCATTCGGGATATTTCATTAAAAAATAAAAGCCCCACGTCATGACGTTGGCCGATGGTTCATGCCCGGAGAAGATCCTAGTCTTTACTTGTGAGTGGATGTTTTGATCGCGGAAT
>CAXHHE010000345.1:0-3957 GCA_964016365.1 uncultured Bacteriovorax sp.
TACACAGAAGCCTTCGTCGGCAGCGTCAGATGTGTATAAGAGACAGTATTTTTCCCGACCTCTAAAAAGCATTCAAAAGCAAGCTTCTGAGTCTGGGTTTTCAGGTTGTCCATATCGACAGGTGGCATATCTACCGGATGACCGACATTGATGTGCACATTCCCGAACTGGTATGAAAAAAGCCTCACCAGACCAAAAACCTGGCCGGCACTTTCTTTTTTCTTTTTTCCACCTTCAAGCTCACGCACCAGGGACTTTTGCTCAGGAACGTATTCGTGAACAATCGACACCGGGATAAACTTTAGTGGCATCTTGTTTTTTTCCGGGATGGCATTATGAGCTTCAATCAGCATTTGATACAGACCGTATCTTGGCGGCAGAAGCTTTCCAGTGCGCGATCTTCCTCCTTCAAAGAAAAACTCAATCGGATTTCCCTTCACCAGCATGTAGTGAAGATAAGCTTCAAGAGTTAACTTATAAAGGATGTCGTTGGCGAATGTTCTTCTGATGAAAAAACATCCTGAACGACGAAACAAGGGCCCGATCGGGAAAATATTCAGGTTGTTTCCACCCGCCACAAAAAGTGGCGACTGGTATTTTTTGAAATAAATATAGTTAATGGCCACGTAGTCGGCGTGTGACTGATGGTTGGGAACTAAAACGATATTATTTTTCTGCGACAACTCTTTTAGGTTTTTGCCGTTATCGTTAAAGTTAATCCCATCATAAAGTTGCGACAGTGAGGCATCGAGGAATTTCTCAAAAGTTCTCAAAAACGGAAGCGAGAGCTCCGCTCTGATTTCTTTTAAGTTTTTGATCGCTTTTTCGCGCTCTTCGTCCTTGTTGCCTATTCTGTCTTTAAGCTTGGGGTAATTTAAAACAATTTCTTCCATCTCTTTGAAGTTATCAAAGAAACTCGGGATCCCGCCAATGAGACCGCCAAGTTTGGCGAAGTTTCCAAGCTTAGAAAAATCCATTATCTCACTCCGTGAGGTTTTGATTCACTCATTCCCGATGCTGTCATCTGGATAAATAACGCTGCTTCAGACATCGCCTTAATGTTATCAACTCCAATGTAAGTCATCCCCGAGCGCAGACCTCCCATCAGTTCGTTGATTACGTGAGACACAGGTCCTTTAGAAGGAATCATTGTCGACTCACCTTCTGCAGCCATCCCTTGAGGCATTTCACCACGCCAAGAAACTTGCGCTGCTTTTGAGGCCATTCCTCTGTATTGTTTCATCCCACCTTTTAACTCGCCTGGAGTTTCAAATGTTCCAGAAACAAGAGACCCAACCATAACTGAAGAAGCTCCAGCACAAAGTGCTTTTACAATGTCTCCAGAATTTTTTAATCCACCATCGGCAATAACCGGGATGCCGTGTTTTTCAGCAACACTTACCGCTAGCGCGATAGCAGATAATTGAGGAACACCGTGACCAGTAATGATACGAGTTGTACACATTGACCCTGGACCGATCCCTACTTTTACCGCGTCAGCTCCGCGTTCAATCATTCTTTTTACACCATCAGCAGTTGCTACGTTACCTGCGATAACATCAACTTTAGGGTGTTTCTTTTTTAAGTAATCAAGAGTTTCAAGCATCATGATAGAGTCGCCGTGAGCGATATCTAAAGTGATGATTTGAACGCCGGCATCTACCAGCATATCTGCTCTTTTAATTCCTTCTTCTTTAACACCGATACTTGCAGCGATCGGAGTTTTAAGTCCTTTCTCTTTTAAGTATTCCTGGATTTTTTTAACCATTGCCACTTGTTCAGTCTCATTCATGAAACGGTGAAGAGAACCAATCCCACCCAGGCTTGCCATAGCACAGGCCATTTCTGTTTCAGTGATGGTGTCCATATTGGCCGTGATCACTGGAAGATCGATTTCATAATTTTTTGTGATTTTAGTTTTTAAAACTGGATGTTTTCTCGATGAAACTTCTGAGTAGCGAGGCACTAATAAAACATCATCAAATGTTAAACCGATTCCTCTATTTAAAATTTCTTTTGGACTAAACATTAGTTCCATGGATTCTCCTGTGAGCGTTAAAGGGTCAAAAAAAAGAGTACATTAGAGAATAAAACCGACGGAACTTGTTGGCAAAACTTAATTTGTGGCCATGCGAGCAAAAACGATAGGAAGGATGATATAAAGGATGGTGTCGCGCACTAAATAAAAAAGAAAGAAATAGACAAAGGCCTTTGGTCCCTTCTCCCAGAGCTTTTCCAGCCCCAAATACTGGGCCTTTTTGCTCATGGCGATCATAAAACGGCTTTTCCCATAGTGCTTAATGAAAAAGGTAATAGAACCATCGACTTTTTTGTCGAAGGCCAAAAATGCGCCTTTTATTGGCGTATATAGAGTCTGAAAGATATTCATTAAAGGCACCTTATCACAGAAAAAATGATAAGAAAAAAAGATTAAATCCTACATTTTTATGACAATTTTCAGGCTTTAGAGAGCTATAACTAGTTAAGACTATGATTACCAATTTAACTGTCATTAATTTAAAGGCAAACTCACACGCGAGTCCATCAAAGGGCGACGTGTTCGTTTTAAAGACGTGCCAGCGTACCCTAGTTATGGGACTTGGTGAAGCACCTTTTTTACACCTTCGCGAAAACGCGCTTAGAGAAGACGTCATCACAGATATTTTTGAGGGGCAAGACGCTTACGTTTTTCTACTAGAAACGATCTGTGGCCTGCGCTCTGAAGTCGTTGCCGAGTACGAAGTTGTAGGACAATTCAAAGAGGCCTACCAGGAATTCCTAAAATCTCCTGAAAGAAACAATCATGTCATGATGGTTCTGGAAAAACTTTTCCAGGACAACAAAAAAGTCAGAACTGACCATTTAACTGAGATTGGTCAGCTTACATACGCCGGAATCGCCAGAAAACTCATCCATACAGCCGTGAGTGACGGAGATGTACTGGTTTTAGGTTCGGGAACTCTGGCCGAAGACCTGATTAAACTATTAAAGAAAAAGCACAATGTGTTTATCTCTGCCAGAAACGACGCACGCGTAGCGGAACTTTCGAAAACTTACGGGTTAGAGAGCATCGCGTGGGGCGCAAAAGACATTTACGCCCGCTTCCCTTTTATCGTTAACACTATTGGAGCAGATGAAGTTCTTTTTGATGAGCTCTTCTTCTTGCAATTTTTCGGTTACAAATATCACACTTCTCCCGCAGCACAAATGAAGCTCTTTATTGATCTTGGATCTCCCTCTGTGATAGAAACTAGTCTCACAGAAAAAGATGGAGTTCTTCGCCTGGAAGATATTTTCAGACAAAGCGCCAAGCTCAATATCGAAAAGATGGAAAAGGTACATAAAGCGAAATCAACAATCGCTTCCCTTGCCGAAAAACGCGCAAGACCTACTCTATCTAGCACACCATTTGATTGGGAGGAGTTACAGTTTGCCTACTCATTATAAGATCGGAACCAGAGGGTCACTTCTTGCCCTCACTCAATGTGGACAAGTTAAAGACGAACTAGAGCGCTTAACCGGCGACACTTTCGAATTAGTTGTCATTAAAACTCAAGGTGACATTCAAACCTCGCAGCCGCTTTGGCAGATGAGCGGAAATAACTTTTTTACTAAAGAACTTGATGAAGCTCTTTTAAACGACCAGGTAGACCTGGTGGTTCACTCGCATAAAGACCTGGGCTCTCTTCGTCCTGAAGGGATCACAATGGCCGCGGTGACAAAAAGAAGTTTTGCTCACGATATCCTGCTTATTAAAAACGAAACGATTCCTACGATTAAAAACAGAACTGAATTAATTATCGGGACTTCTTCGCCAAGAAGAATCGTTAATATTGAAAAAAAACTAGCTGACTATCTTCCAAAAGCAAAAAACGTCGTTGTAAAAACAAAGATGCTTCGTGGAAATACTGTCTCTTATACACATCTCCGAGCCCACGAGACGCTCAGTTATCGCGT
>CAXHHE010000346.1:0-3940 GCA_964016365.1 uncultured Bacteriovorax sp.
AAAATGCTCCGTTCTCAGTTGAGTCCAGACTCATTTTTGAAACCGGGATAGAATAGAAGTAATCAAATCCTTTTTTCTCACGAGCAATGCGCCCTGAAACTCGGCCATAGACACCGATAAGGAATTCATTGGAGTCTTCAAAATCAAACTTTGAACCAAGAACATCTGCACCAATCGCAAAATCCGCCCCCAGTCTCTTCATTAGTCCTGGATTGAAAACTTCGTTTTCAAAAGCAGCTGTGTATTGGTTGCCTTTTTTTCTAGGATCAACAGAGTTGCTCAACTTCAAATTCATCAGCAGTAGATCGCGAATATTTCCTTTGTCGAAATAGTACGTCTTTTTAGTCTTTGAATTATAAAGAGTGATATAGAGCTTTTTCGTTGTATCCTGAATATTTTTATTTTTTAGTTTATCCAAAAGAAGTGTATCGATTTCTTCCAGCCATTCAGCATCGTATGGGCGATACTTTCTCTTTTCCTTGAAGTAGCGGTAAAAATTCCACTCGATTACTTCCGGGGTCATTCCACTGGCATACATCGCTGCTACCACGGCTCCAAACCCTGTTCCCGTCACAATCTGAGGAGAAAGGTTTTGTCTTTCTAAATATTTTAAAAGGGAGACATAGTTGATAGAGCGGTAAAGCCCTGGACCTAAACTAAGACCGATGCGCAGTTTTCTCACTACACCCTGGCCGATTGTTGCCGCATCTTCAACGGGAGTAAAAACATCTCCTCCTCTATCTCCTAAACGGACAGTTTCTTCGTTAGGAATCAATTGAGGTGTTGCCCCTGAGCCCACACCAATTTCTTCCGGCAGTCCCATGTCTACTTGAGCAGGAACATTCGTTTGATTTGATGTTGTTGTTGAGTTTGTTTTACTAGTCGCAATCGGTTGCACCGATCCACAGGAAGCTAAAACAATTAAAAGGCAGCATAGGAGTAAACGATTCATTAAAGGTCTTCTTCTTTTAAACTATCGGTTAATACCGCAATCTTTTTTTCAGCAACTGATAATTGGTCTTTGCACTCTTTATAGAGTTTAGTTCCAACCTCAAACTCTTCTAAACTTTGTTCGAGGGCCAGTTCACCTGATTCTAGTTTGGATACTATATTTTCCAGCTCTTTGAGAGATTCTTCAAAAGATTTCTTTTTTGTCATAATCTGCCCCTTTTTTTAACCGAGTCTTTTAAACCTGTATTATGTGTCAAAATCCCTACACTTACCGATCTAAAATTTCCTCATAAGTTCCTTTATCTTTAAGGGCTAAGATACATTATCAAGCACTTACTTGGAAGCATTTTGAGAGGGACAATTTTACCTATGTAGGGATATTGGCACTCGGCACGTTATAGTTAACTTAATAGTCATCTCAAAACCGGAGGAAGCTTTTTGAGAGAACTTTGGGTGCCCCTATCAGGCGCAATTGCTCAACAACGACAAGTTGAGACGATTGCTAACAACGTGGCCAATGCAAATACTCCTGGATTCAAAAAAGACCAAGTCGTCTTTAAAGAATATCTTGCTGCCCTGGAAAAGGGTGATCAGCAAGGCGTTGATCTACCAGAAAAAGACTGGAAACCAGAAGACTTCTATAGAAGTTACAACGCAGAAGACTCTTTTGTTAAAGTCGATGGAACTTACACTCTTCATGAACAAGGTCAATTAACTCCAACTGGAAACTACTTTGATAACGCTCTTAATGGGCCAGGCTTCTACGAAGTCCTGACGCCTAATGGTGTTCGTTTTTCAAGAAAAGGTGCCTTCAGCATTAATGCTGATGGGAAGCTTGTGACGGATCAAGGATTTTTAGTCCTATCCAAAGATGCTCCACCAGTTGCTGGGGCTGACGGAAAAATGAATTTTGCTTCATCTCCTGAATCGCGTGCAATTACTGTTGGAAACGGAAAATTCTCTATCAGCCTTGAAGGTGAAGTTTTTAACGGCGCTAATAAAGTTGCTGATATTGCAGTGACGGAATTTAATGACGTTCACGCGCTTAAAAAAGAAGGAAACTCTCTTTTTATCAACCCAGATCAACAAAACGTTAAAGTTGGCGATCTAAAGACCAGCATTCACCAGGGATTTGTTGAACAATCCAACGTTAATGCCGTGTCTGAAATGTCTAACCTGATCAATGCCAATCGTAACTTTGAATCGATCCAGAGAGTGATTAAGACCTACGACAACATGAGTTCAAAAGCAGTTAATGAGATATCAAAATTTTAATGGGGTGTGAGCTTTGAAAAAGAAAATGAGTAAATTATTTTTGATGATGTTAAGTTTAGCGACCATGTCTGAAGCGCAAGCAATGCTCAAGGCCCTGCATACAGCAGCCTCGGGAATGAGCGCACAGGAAACAAACGTCAACACGATTTCAAACAACATCGCCAACGTCAACACAACAGGTTTTAAAAGAGGCCGTACAGAAATTGACGATCTAACTTATGAAACAATCCAGGAAGCTGGGGCAAGATCATCTTCATCGACAAACTACAATGTAGGAACTCAAGTTGGCTCTGGAGCGAGAGTTTCAGCGGTAAGAAAAGAGTTCACTAACGGATCTCCTCAAATCACCAACAACCCATTTGATTTAATGATTAACGGGGATGGATTCTTCGGGGTTATCATGCCAAACGGAGAATTGAAATTTACTCGCGACGGATCTTTCAACGTCGATGCCCAAGGGCAAATGGTGACCAAACAAGGATACAAAGTTTATCCAGGTTTTAGTTTCCCACCTAACACTTCAAGTGTTTCGATTTCTGAAGATGGAAAAATGCAGGCCTTCACTAAAGGTGGAGCTGAGCCAACAGAAGTCGGACAAGTGCCAATCTTTACTTTCGTTAATCCAGTTGGACTTAAATCGACAGGGATGAACCTTTACCAAATCTCTCTTTCAAGCGGGCAGCCTGTCCAAGGGATTGCTGGAATGGATAACGCCGGATCAATCATGCAAGGGGCGATTGAAACATCTAACGTAAGCCCGATGACTGAAATGACTGATCTTATTCGCGCACAACGTGCTTACGAGATGAACTCGAAAGTTATGGGTGTAGCTGATCAGATGATGCAAACGATTAACAACATCAGATAAGAGATTTTAATGAAGTATTTGGCCTTTTTATTCACATTCTCTACTTTTGCAGTAAGCGCTTCGGAGTGCCAGATCGAGCTTTTCTCTAAAGTGTACCGCCTGCAAAAGGATCAGCCTTTAGTTTCTCGTGATATCGTTCGCGACTCTAACTGCTCTCCTGAGATCACGAATAAACTAGGTTCAATTGTTTCTAACTCAGAAGGAACTGTTGGGACGGATTTCTTAAAATCTGAACTACAAAAAGATTTCTCTGATGTGACAGTAACTTTTGCTAACAAAAAATTGTCTCTACTAGATTTTAATTCAGCAATCAGAGACCAACTTCTTCCAGAAAGCAACCTTCACTTCACTCAAGCAAGAAGCCTCAATGGCCTAAGCTCATTGGGATTAGTTGAAGGCGAACAAATGCGCGCTGTCTGCGACGCTTGCCAGAGCTTCGGTGAAAAAAACATCAAGATCGATATCGCTAACGTTGTAGCTAATTCAACGAGAACTCTTTGGTTTGCTTCAAAAATCATGGCCAAAGTAAAAGTGGTTAAAGCAAAACGCAACCTAAGCTTTCAGCAAAAGAACTTAGAGCCGGAAGATTTCTACTTCGATGAAGTTTTAACAATGACTCCAGATAATGCTTTAACAACTCTGGACAACATCCGTTTCTACAAGTCAAACAAAACGATTCTTCAAAACGCTGTCGTCTCTAACCTAGACCTGCAGGCCGTAAACCTGGTGAATTACGGAACACCTGTCAACGTCACTCTTGTCAGTAACAGCATCGCCCTTCAAAAAATGGCCATGCCAGTTCGCTCGGGGCGTTTCGGTGAAACAATCGAACTCTGTCTCTTATAC
>CAXHHE010000347.1:0-3934 GCA_964016365.1 uncultured Bacteriovorax sp.
CATACGAGATAACTGAGCGTCTCGTGGGCTCGTAGATGTGTATAAGAGACAGCCATACAAGTTTCACTCGCAAGGTGAGACTCGTTAATCGCCGTCGTCATCTCTGGCATCGTATCATTATTGAGGTAAACACCTTTTTGCTCAACCGATCTTCTTGCTTCACTCTTACTTGGAAAAAGTGGAGTTTTTGCTAAAAGGTCAAGTAAAGGAATCCCGGCCTGAAGTTCAGCACGCGGAAGTTCAACTGAAGGAACGTCTTTAAAGATCGCCGTCAGGTCTTTATCTTTTAGGTTAGTGATCTTTTCACCAAAGAAGATTTTTGTCGCGTTTAAAGCGGCATTTAGGCCTTCTTCGCCGTGAACGAGCTTCACCACTTCACTTGCCAGCACTTTTTGAGCTTCACGCAGGTGAGGCTCATTAACCGTCTTAGCTTCAAGGGCCGCGATTTCATCAAGTGAGAGGAACGTAAAGTACTTCAGGTACTTCACAACTGACGCGTCTTCGCTGTTAAGCAGGTATTGGTACATTTGGTATGGAGATGTCATTTCCGGGTCAAGGTAGATTGCTGTCCCACCTTCAGATTTTCCGAATTTATTTCCGTTTGAATCAGTTACCAGTGGAATAACTAAACCGTACACCTGGCGTCCATCCATTTTACGAGTGTAATCGATACCCGCAGTGATGTTACCCCATTGATCGCCTCCACCCATTTGCAGGATGATGTCGTGATTTAGTGACAGGTGACGGAAGTCGTAAGCTTGAAGCATTTGGTAGCAGAACTCTGTAAAGCTTAGCCCCACTTCTGATTCAAGTCTTTTCTTAACTGATTCCTTGGCGATCATTTCAGAAATCCTGAATTTCTTACCAACGTCTCTTAGGAATTCCAGGAAAGAGAATTTCCCCATCCAATCGTAGTTGTTAACCATGATCGCTGGATTTTCTCCGTCGAATTTTAAAATTTTCTGAAATTGTTTTTTCTGCGCTTCAATGTTTTCTTTGATTACTTCTTCTGTCAGAAGAACGCGCTCAGTGCTTTTTCCTGAAGGGTCACCGATCATACCAGTAGCGCCACCCAGGAGAACATAAGGTTTATGTCCTGCGTTTTGGAAACGTTTCATGGTGATGATGGCAAAGAGGTTACCAATCTGAAGCGACTTAGCCGTCGGGTCATAGCCGATATAAAAAGAAATTTTCTTAGTGTTTAAGAGTTCTTTTAATTCCGGGTTCGACACGTCCGCGATGAGTCCGCGGTCTTCTAGTTCTTGGTAAAAATTCATCTGGATAATCCTTTTCTTAGGTGAGTCAGAATTATCGCAGAAAAAGCGCAATAAGAGAATCCTGTAGACAGGATTCTCTTAAATTTTATGAGTTAGTTATTTTAAAAATGTTTGTAAATCGCTGATTAAGGTATCTAAACGCTTAGAGTAATTTTGTAGAGTGGCGTAGTCAGGTTGAATTTCTTTTCTCGCCAGAGCTTCGCGGTCTTCGCGGATGCCTTGTAGACGGGCCACGAACCCTACGTGAGCGTATTCGGCCTCTTCGCGAACGCTATCGTTACCAACAGACACTCTTTCCTGGGCCCTGTTGGCAACTAGTACGATAAGAGCTCCTGCTTTTTGTTGTTTCTGGTCGATGCCATTTTCCATGTCTCTTAACCAAAGAGATTCGGCCGCCTGGATTTTTCCTTCAGTGATATCGCGTTCGATCTCACGGTCGACTTGAACGTCATCCTGAGCAAATAACGGAGTGGCCAGGACCATGGACATTGTTAAGATGAATAGCGATTTCATAAAGAGTCTCCTCGAAATATACTTAGTGCTTTACAGCTGTTTAAACTTTAGACACCGAGATCGTTTGCAAGCCCTCTTAAGAAGGTTAATCAATATAAGTGAGCGTGCTTATACCTAGTCATAGTGCACTGATGGTGCCAAAATAGAGGAGGGAGTCAAAATGGATAAGGTCGTTTTTTATGATGGGGATTGTGGGTTATGCCAGCGCTCGGTAAGGGCCTTGGTTTCTCTCGACTCTAAAAAAGAACTGCTCTTTGCACCTCTCAATGGCGAGACCTATAAGACTGAAGTCGGTGGGGAAAGTGATATGAGCACGGTGGTGTTTCTTTCTGATGGGAAATTGTTTTACAAGAGTGATGCTGTGATTGAAATTGGCAGACGCTTAGGGGGCGTGAAATCCTTATTACTTTTATTAAAACTTATCCCGCGTTTTATCCGCGACACTGTCTATAACTTCATTGCTAGAAACCGAAAAAAAGTTTCATGTATCATACTCCCTAGAGATCAGCGATTTTTAAAGTAAAAGACATTTTCCCTGGGAATTTGCTATAATCATTTTATGGCAAATCATCATCCAAAAATTAATCACGAAGAAAGAAAATTTTTACCAGCACTCTCGCTGGTTATCGGTATCATTTTACTTAGTTTAAAATTTTACGCTTACCACTTAACCGGATCGCAGTCAGTTTTCTCTGATGCGCTGGAGAGTATTGTTAACGTCGTTGCTGGATTCATTACATTGGTGGTGATTGTTGTGGCAGCAAAGCCCGCGGATGAAGACCATCCTTACGGTCATGGAAAAGTAGAGAGTATGGCCGCGACCTTTGAAGGCGGTGCGATCACTCTTGCCGGTATCTTGATTATCATCCAGTCGATTCAGATTTTTTTCCATGGTGCTCATGTTGAAGAAGTCAACGCCGGTCTGGCGTTGATCGTTTTAACAGGAGTGATCAATGGAATTTTGGGATTCATTCTCAAGCTACAAGGGAAACGCCATCACTCAGAGGCCATGCTCTCCAGCGGAGCCCACTTAATGGGGGATGCCCTTACGAGTATTGGAGTTCTTCTCAGTTTATTGATTGTTAAATTTACCGGTGCCCAATGGGTGGACCCCGTGATCGCAGGATTCTTTGGAACTGTTTTATGTATTCAGGGAACGAGGATTCTTATTCGTTCGGGGAATGTTCTTTTGGATGCTCACGATCAGGAATTGTTGCAATTATTGGCCGGACTTTTTGAAAAAAATTATGTCCCGGGCGTTATTGATATTCACTACACGCGCATAATTAAAAGTGGACCTTTCCATCATATCGAATGCCACATGGTTATTCCTGAATTTTGGTCAGTGGCCGAAGGCCATACTTTCAGTGAAAACTACGAGCAGAGTATTTTAAAAGAATACCCGGTGGAAGCAGAAATCAGAATCCATTTAGATCCTTGCCGTAAAGTGTATTGTGAAAATTGTGAACTGGCGGATTGTCCGATCAGGCAAAGACACTTTATTAAGAGAGTTCCTTTAAACAATCTCGATGAAGTGACTTCACCCACTGAAAGCAGATAAATTCTACTTCTTAGTTCCTTGAACTTTTAGATTAATCGCTTGCTCGTACTGCTTTAAGATATCAGCATCGAGTTCTGTTTTCTCAATTGATTTAATAGATTTCATTGAAGCTTTCATTTCATCACAAGCGTGAATTCCACCATCACCATTGATCGGACGGTTTCTTCCGCCTTCCTTCATCCAGGTAATTTCTCTACTACAAAATTTACAACGTGCCACGGGGAATCCTTGTGTTTTTCCTATTAAAACTTGCCAAAATAAGGCAAAATAGGAAGCATTAAACTCTCACCAGTATACCAAGGGACCACTATGCTAGATATTAAATTCATCAGGGAAAATTCTGACATCGTAAAGAACGCTTGTAAGCTTAAGAACGTCGCACTTGATATTGATCAATTGCTGGCCCTAGATAAAGAAGTTTCATCCCTAAAGACTGAGGAACAAAATCTTTTAACGCAAAAAAACGGAATAACAGCGAAGATTCCTAAGGCTTCAGCTGATGAACGCCCAGCGCTTATCGCTGAGAGTAAGGCCCCTGTCTCTTATACACATCTCCGAGCCCACGAGACGCTCAGTTATCTCG
>CAXHHE010000348.1:0-3926 GCA_964016365.1 uncultured Bacteriovorax sp.
TAGTTATTCCTAAAACTGATACTTAAATTTAACCTCATTTTCGATGGAATTTCTAAACTTATTTCGGCCTTCGAGCCAATTAATTTCGCTTCTCCAGCCCTTGAGTTTTGCATAGAGGCCAAAAGTTGAGCGATCGAGGAGGAGAAATTCCTGTCGAGGGGATTTTCTGCCTTTAAAATCCAGATCCTTGAAAAAATCCTTGAAGAGGTCAAAGGGATTGATGGCCTCAATTGGATGCGTCCCAGACTTGGTATAGGGCGCATAAAGAGACTTAATCATCTCGAAGTGACGCTTGATCATATCTTCAGGTTCGTCTGCTTTAAAGAAGTGAAGATGCTTGGAGATCACAATGTAGTGATCGAAGCGGTCTTCTTCTAAAGACATGAGTAGGCCGCAGTAATCGACGATAAAGTCCGGATCAAACTCACGGGTTGAGCCGAAGTCCAGCATGATGATTTTGTCGCGTTTAAAAAGGTAATTGCCGTTTTGCGGATCAGTGTGCAGTCGTTTTAATTCCCAGAGTGAAAAAAGAAAACTTTCATACAGTGCTTTTCCGAGGAAGTTTTTTTCTTCATCAGTGTAGTGGAGAGTCTCTTCAAAACTGTCGCCCTCAACCCATTCCATCGTGAGAATCTGCTCTGAGCAGTAATCAGGATAGACTTCAGGAATGATAATCATCGGGAAGCGTTCTTTAAATTGTGATTTAAAAAACTGGATCTGCTCCATTTCTGTGATGTAGTTACACTCCTGGATCAGGGATGTTTTGAGCTCCTGAATCATGTTGTCTACATTGGGTTTATTGGGATAGAGCAGGTGAATGAGTTTGTCGATTTTGTGCAAGTTTTGAAAATCGTGTTTAATCGCATTGACGATTTTTGGGTACTGAATTTTAACCGCGACAGTTTCGCCGGAATGCAATTTGGCCTTGTGAACCTGGCCGATACTGGCAGCGGCCACTGGTTTTAGATCAAACTCTAAAAAAAGTTCCTGCGGGTCTTTTTTGAAATTCTCTCTGATCATGCGAATGACTTCTGCTTCAGGCATTGGAGGAGAATTCTTTTGAAGATTAGCAAAAAGAGCAGAGATTTCTTTTGGTAAAACCAGGTCCTCTGAGATGGAGATCATCTGGCCTAGTTTCATCATCGCCCCTTTGAGTTCTCCCATGGTTTGAATGATTTCTTTAGAGGCCTTGATTTTAAGTTCCAGGTCGCGGGCCTTGGGATTTTTATCAATGTAGTCCTGCGCTTTATTTTTAGCGGCATCAAGGGCGAGCTGGGCAGAGGCCTTGGTTAGACTGGTGCCCAGGCTTAAAAATCGGGAAAGTTTTCCTGATTTAAATTCTTCACTCATAATCTTATTTGTTTTTATTTTTTTTCATGTCTTCAATGCGCTTTTTTCCAGATTCAAAACGTCTTTTTTCCTCGTCTGTTTCCGGAATTAACCCTCTGGTTTGAATCGGACGGCCGATGTCATCCAGAGCGACAAACGTCAGGTAAGCTGTCGTCGTGTGTCTAGTGATTCCAGTAAAAGGATTTTCCGCGATAACTTTTACACCAACAAGCATTGATGTTTTTCCGACGTAGTTAATACTCGCTTGAATAAGAACGTGATCACCAATTCTAATAGGCGCCTTAAAGCTGATATCGCCTACGTGAACAGTGACAACGGGACGGTTTGAGTGTCTCTCAGCAACCATCGCAGCGGCCATATCGATCCATGACATAACCACTCCTCCGAAGATAGAGTTTTGTGGATTGGTATCGTTAGGCATGACGAGATAGCGCATTTCAACAGCGCTATCAGCAACGGTTTTTGGCTCGTTTTGATTGTGCATAAATCTCTTTCCTTAAGATTAGTTTACTTAAAGAGAGTATAAACCTTTTTTAGGAAAAACGATACCACCAGTGCCCCAAAGAGTACGACGGCAAGGGTGGCGCCGCTCGGAAGACCAAACGCATTTGCTAGGATAATCCCGGTAACAGCGAAGATGACAGAAAAGAGCGTGCTGATAACGAAGGTTTGTCTGATGTTCGTTGCAAACTTCAGTGCAAAAAATCCTGGAACTAAGAGTAATGTTTCAACCAGGACGGTCCCTGCTAATTTGATGCTTGTGACAATGAGAAAGGCCAGTAAAACAAAAAAAGTGTAATGAAAAACCTGCGCTTTAATTCCCGAGGTGATTGCTCCTTCTTCATCGTATGTTAAGAAGAGCCATTTTTTTAGCGGCACCAGGATGAGTAGAGCAGTGATAATTAAAATGAAAAGCGAAAGATAAAGGTCTTCAGCTGTTAAAAGCAGGATATTTCCAAAGAGAAAACTTAAAAGATCACTTTGGTCTTTGGCAAAAAGTGTATGGATGATAATCCCCATCGCCATTGTCGAAGTATAAAAAATCCCAATCATTGAATCGTTGGGTAGTTTTTGTCTGAAAGTTGAGTAGGCCAGGAACATGGTCAGAAAAATAGTGATGATAAGAGTTGAAACAAAAACCGGCAGGGCCTGTGTCGCTTCAAATAAACTAAGTGAAATGGCCAGACCTAAAAGTGTTGAGTGAGAGATGGCCGCACCCATAAAAGCGTTTTTACGGGCAATAATAAGAGGTGAGATCAGGCCGCAAGTCAGCGACAGGCAAACTGTTCCTAAAAGTGCATAGAGCAGGAAATCATACTGAAGAAAATCATTGATGAAACTCATGGTTTTCTCCTGATAAACTGATGGCCGCTTTTGGTTTTCTCATGAGCATGATCGTGATTGCAGAAGTGGTGATCGTGCGAGTGATCGGCCCCGTCATTTTTCTCCAGGTCTTTTTCATGGATCAACAGGTGTTCAAACTCACAGTGATAAACGTCTTCAAGAATATTTTTTGTTAAGAAGTCGCGGTGGTCATGCCAGTGAACGTCGCGGTTTAAGCACAGGATGTTCTGGCAGCTCTTGATAATCTGATTGATGTTGTGATCAACGATCATGACCGATGTCTGGTCGCGCTTTTTAATCGTTTCAATTAAAGACAAGAGTTGATCCTGACCATTGCTATCGAGACCTTTTGTCGGCTCGTCTAAAAGCAGGATCTGTGGTTTTTGAATAATGGCACGGGCGATTAGCACGCGCTGTTTTTCTCCGCCTGAGAGTTTAGAAATCAGGGAGTCTTTTTTGTGAGCAATGCCCACTAAATTTAAAAGCTCATCACTCAGATGAGGATTTTTAATTTTATGAAGAGAGATACTAAAATCTAAAAGCTCGCTGACTTTTACCGGCATGATCGGATTGAGTTCGCTGCTTTGAGGAACGTAAGAAAGTAGATGATAAGGGTAATTTTTAAAACTTGAAAGTGGCTCACCATTAAAATAAATCTCGCCGCTTTTTGCTTTTAAAAGACCAGCGATGATTTTCATCAACGTCGATTTTCCACCGCCGTTAGGGCCTAAGACCCCAAGGCTTTCACCTTTTTTAAGAGAGAAAGAAATATCCTTCAGGATAGGCTCCAGGCCTTCGTAACTGAAAGTAAGTTTCTCTGCTCTTAAAATGGCTTCGCTCATATGCTTAGTGCGCCTTAAGTTTAGTGTTTAAGCTCTCCAGCACCTGAAAGTAATGGAGTCCTTCAGAGTTTGCTGTATCCAGGTCAATTGTAATATCAGTTGACCTTTTTTTGGCAAGAATATTAGCGGGAACTTTGATTCCTACTTCTTCAATCCAAATGACCGTAGGCGCCTTTAGAGCGTCATAAAGTTTTTTTACTGAAGCAGGAGTTGCTTCCTGGTGATGTCCTGAACCTTTGATCGCTACGACCGTTGCGTCTTTACCACTAAGTGTTCCCAGAAGGGGAAGAAGTGCATCGTGAGTCAGCACCACTGGTTTTTTTATTTGAGCTAACGTGCTGTCTCTTATACACATCTCCGAGCCCACGAGACGCTCAGGTATCTCGTATG
>CAXHHE010000349.1:0-3895 GCA_964016365.1 uncultured Bacteriovorax sp.
TTCTAGTTCTTTATAAGCTTGCAGTTTGTCTCTGATATTTGGGTATTTCGAACTCGACGTCACGTTGGCCGCAAGAAAAGAGAAATTTAAATCGGTATTCTTTAGGATGTCATCTAAACCTTGAGCACCCATCAGGTAATCGTGATTGCCCAGGGCCACGGCATCGTAACCGACGTTATTGTGGACGTTAAAACTCTTCTGACCTTTGTCGGCCATATAATAGATATTTCCTTCTAAGAAATCTCCACCATCAAGAGTGATAGTTGAGACTCCCTCTTTTTTTGCTGCATCTTTGTAGTAGTCGATCAGCGCTTTTAGCCTCGAAGAACCCCCGACTTCTGAGTCGTGATTCGTATTATTTAGGAAAGAGTGAGTGTCATTGGTGTGGAGGATCTGGACTAATTTTGCATGAGCATCGCTAAACGTTAGACTGACCCCTAGAGAAAGAGCTAAAAATGATGTTTTAAGCATAAGTACCTACTAGGTTGAGTTTGTTTTTATGCCTGACCTTTCGGATTCTTGACCCGATGCTAAATATTTTCTATCATAGCTCCCGCCTGATTAAATCAGACCGGAAAATAGTGCTTCACCCGTTGGTCTCAATGTGTTAAAAATGCGAGACTTACCTTTTATTTAGGATCATTCATGCTTAGTTCAATGAACACAGCTCCGCGCTGCACATTCGCCATTATTTCCCATCCCGATGCCGGTAAAACGACGATGACTGAAAAGTTGTTGTGGTTTGGTCAGGTTATTCGCGAGACCGGAAAGGTCAAAGCAAAAGACGGCAACTATGCAAAGTCGGACTGGATGGAAATTGAAAAGGAACGTGGGATTTCGATTTCATCTTCTGTGATGAGTTTTCCTTACAATGAAAGAGCAATGCACTTACTCGATACTCCGGGACACAAAGATTTCTCGGAAGATACTTATAGAACTCTAACAGCGGTTGAATCAGTTCTTATGATGATCGACTCTGCTAAAGGGGTTGAGGCGCAGACGATTAAACTTATGGAAGTTTGTCGTATGAGAGATACGCCGATCGTAACGTTCATGAACAAGTACGACCGCGAAGCGATGGACCCGTTTGCTTTACTTGAAAACGTAGAGAAGATTTTAAATATCCAGTGCGTGCCAATGACTTGGCCGATTGGTTCAGGTGTAGACTTCAAAGGAGTTTACGATCTTCGCACAAAACAAATCATGTCGTTTAAAGACGCTAAAGATCCATTTAACCCAATCATCATTGATGCCGAAGATTTAGATTCAAAAGCTGTTGTTGATTTCGTGGGCGCAAAACTACTTGAGACACTAAAAGAAGAGTTAGAACTAGTCAGCACTTTGATTGGAGATTTCAGCACTGAAGAATTTCTTCACGGCATCCAAACGCCAGTATTCTTTGGATCGGCGCTTAACAACTTCGGTGTAAAAGAAACACTGGATATGATTTCGACAAACTCTCCGGGGCCAAAACCTCGCGAAGTAAAACTTGCTCCATTTGAATCGGATTCTCCTACTCAAATGATTGACCCTAATTCAACGACAGAGTTCACCGGATTTATTTTTAAAATCCAGGCGAACATGGATAAAAAACACCGCGACCGCGTCGCTTTCATGCGCGTGTGTTCAGGGAAATTTACAAGAAACCAAAAAATTTACCACGTAAGAAGTGAGAAGGAATTAAAGATCCCGACTCCACTTATGTTCCAGGCCCAGGATAGAGAGATCACTGAGGAAGCTTTCCCGGGAGACATCATCGGTCTTCACGACACAGGAAAATTCCAGATTGGTGATACGTTTACTGAAAAATCAAAATTCATGTTTACGGGTATCCCTAACTTTGCTCCGGAAATTTTCAACAAAGTTATTCTTAAAGACCCGATGAAAGCAAAACAACTTGAAAAAGGTTTGCAGCAGCTTTCAGAAGAAGGAACCGTTCAGCTCTTCACTCGCCATACAACTGGTGAAAAAATCCTGGGTGCCGTAGGGGCCCTGCAGTTTGAAGTTGTAAAATACCGTTTAGAAGACGAATACAACGTAAACGCTGACTATGAAGGATACTCTTTTGTTGGTGTCCGTTGGCTTAAGTTTGAAAACGAAAAAGACCAGGACAAGTTCATGGCCAACAACTCTTCTAACGTAGTGTACGACCACAAAAAGCGCATCTGTTTTTCTGTGCGCTCTGAGTGGGACCTAAAACTAGTGATGGAAAAGAACCCAACTGTTCACTTCTTTAAAAACTCGGATTACCGCTAATGAAATCATTAAACGATATCATCACTGACCCGGTTCTTTTTTTGGACAAGCTTTTTTCATTGATTGAAAAGACAGGGATGAACGTTGATAGATACTACCTTGACCACATCTGCTACCGCGTAGGAAGTGAATCAGAGTATCAGGAAAAAAGAGCAGAGCTTAATCTTCATGGCGACATGCTGATTGAATCAATGGTCAATGGCCGCTTAATTGCGACTTACAAACTACACTCTCCTATTTTATATAAAGGCAGAAAAATTGATGTTCTCGAGCTTCCTGCTCCAAAACCAGGGCATTCATATGCTTCGGGGCTTGAGCACGTTGAATTCGTGGCAAAAGAATCATTGCAGTCTATTGTAGACGCTTATCCTTCATGTTCTTTTGAGACTCAAGGGATTAACAAAGAAATCAATGCTGACATTACTCTTAGACTTGGTGAATACTGCATCCGCTTTCACAACCAGACACTCGAGGATGTGATTGCGCAGGAAAAATTACTAGAAAAGAAACTCATGGGTAAGCACTAATGTCTGATTTAAACACCATCAAAAACCGTTTAGAAAAAAATTATAAGCACAGATTAAAATGGGCAAAAAGAGAAGGCATCGAAGCTTTCCGTCTTTATGAAAAAGACATCCCCGAATTCCCTTTCATTGTCGATGTCTATAAAGACAATGCCGTGATCTTTGAAAAGCGCGATGAAGAAATCGATGCGGACAAATTCTCGCATTTTGAATTCATCATTAGTGCCGTTAAAGATCTGCTTTCAATTGGCGAAGAAAAAGTTATTATCAAATCGCGTTTTAGACAAAAAGGCACAACTCAGTATACGAAGCTGGAAGAAAAAAATGAATTCTTCACAGTAAAAGAATATAAAGCAAACTTCCTGGTTAACCTTCACGACTACCTGGATACGGGGTTATTCCTGGATCACAGGCCACTAAGACAAATCGTCACAAAGTCTTCTGAAGGCAAAAAAGTCCTGAACCTTTTCTCATACACTGGTTCAATCAGTGTCATGGCCGCTCTTGGAGGCGCTCGTCAGGTGACGAGTGTGGATATGTCAGCGACCTATATGGACTGGGCAAAAAGAAACTTCGAAGAAAATGGAATCGTTTTAAAAGACCACATCTTTATCGTCGATAGCGCTCTTGAGTATCTTGAAAAAGCTTCAAGCCGCTTTGATATGATCATCCTTGATCCTCCAACATTTTCGAACTCTAAAAAAATGGAAGAAGATTTTGAAGTGGAGAAAGACCAGGTGTTTTTAGTAAAACACTGCATGCGTCTTCTGGCACCGGAAGGTGTGCTTTACTTCTCTAACAATAAAAGAAAATTTAAAATGGCCGATGAATTGATGAGTGTTTATAACATTCAGGACATCACCGGAAAGACGATTCCAGAAGACTACCGCGACCAAAAAGTTCACCACTGTTTTAAAATCACTCATAAAGGTAAAGCTTAATGAATCAGTTTCCAGAAGCTATCACCAAGGCCCTAAGTGAAATGAAAATTGAATCGCTCACACCGATTCAAGAAAGTGCCATTCCAAAAATCCTGGAAGGCCGCGACCCGGTGGCCCTGGCCGAAACTGGAAGAGGAAAAACCCGGGCCTTTGATCTTCCTATTATTACAAAAC
>CAXHHE010000350.1:0-3890 GCA_964016365.1 uncultured Bacteriovorax sp.
GATAACTGAGCGTCTCGTGGGCTCGGAGATGTGTATAAGAGACAGCTGTAAATAACACCTTTTTTTAGAAAACCAATTTTTTTTAATTTCTCTTCGACCTGAGAATGTTTAGTCCATATACTATCTAAAACAAAATCCAAATCGCCGGATTGGTATTTTCCCTTAGAATAAATTGTGGCAACTCCTCCTCCAACTAAGGTGATTCCAATTTCTTCTGTCTCTAGGTGAGATGCTACAAATTTCCAAAGCTCTTCGATCGTGCAGTTCTTATAATCAAAATTACTCATTGATTATTTCCTTTCCTGCTCTTCTGGGTCTCATTCGTTTTGTAAAAATTTTCTTCTTATCTGCTTCGGATAGCTTTTTATATTCAACCTCAATTAAATCTTTTAGAGGTTTAACAAAAGAAGATTGCTCGTTGAAGGAATAAAGACGAGTTCGGCCAACAGTCCTGGATACCAATAAATTAGCATTTTCAAATTTTTCCAATTGCTCTTGAACGCCTCGTAAATTTAATTTGAGGCCTTGTGAAATCTCATAGGCGTAAACTTCTTCATAACGATATAAAAGAAGCATAATCATTTGAGCGATCTGACTTCCAAAAATAGTATTTAGCATAGACACCTCTATACTGATTATACCAGTAATACTACTGGTTTTACAAGTAATACTACTGGTTTTTCCAGTATAAGAACAACGTCATTTCAACGCCTTAAATCAACCGGCACTCTTTCCCTTTGTATGAGAACTCTTCAACTTCCTGAATCGGCAGAACTTCTACACCTGTTTGTTTAAACTTCTCTAAAAGTTTTGGAACTGAGTCCACAGAGCGCGCGTGCACGTCGTGCATAAGTACCACTCCTCCTCCGAGAGGTTTTGAGATATTAATTTTTACTTTGTAGTACGTGCCATTTGAATTCTTTTTAAAGTCGTAGCCTGTTCCACCAAAAATGTTGGCCATAACATTTTGAGCGATATCATCCGGAGTCATGTCGGCCAGCCAATCAACGGTGTCGATATCCCAGAAAGCAAAGTTAATACAGTTGTCACGAAAGAGTTCGTTAGAGACGTCCTTCATAACATTGAGATGGTGATACGCTCTTGTTTTTGAACCGTAAGCTCCGTAAGGAAAACGGTAATAGATTTCTCTATTGAGTGCATTTTCTTCTTCGATCAATTTGGATGTCATCAGGATGGATTGTTTTAATTCTGCTCTATAGACGGCTTCTGTCTTTGTATCTGAGCTGATGTGATTGTGGTGGTGGCTGGCGATATTATGGCCTTCGGCAATCATTCTTTTGACGACAGGTAAGGTTTTAGCATCGATATTGCCGGTTAAAAGAAAGAAGGTCGCTTTGACATTATACTTTTTTAACGTGTCTAAAAGTCTTGGAGTGGTTGTCGCATCAGGGCCATCATCGAAAGTCAGGACAACTTTTTTTGTTCCTCTTAAAGACTTTGTTAGGTATTGGGAGAAGCCGGTGTCTTTTCCGGGGACGTAGATCTGGCCAGGGTTGGGGAATTGTTTTTCGTCGAGAGATTGAGCGTGAGCTTGCACGGCCATTAAGGCCAATACCAGTAAAAATTTCATTTCATCATCCTTGATTAATTACTTTCCATTCTTCTGTCCTCTGCTTTCCTTGTCAATAAAAGGGTTCTGACATGTTCTCGCATAAGAACAGTTCATTTCCTTAGGAGAACACTAAGTACGATTGGCCAGCCGAAAGTCTTTGAAATGACTCTACCTATTTTTGGCCTCCCCCTTGAAATACCTCCCCCCAACAAATCAAAAAAGGAGAACAATATGTACGGATCATCATTTCACCTAGAGCAGTCAATCAACACAAACCGCATGATGAAAACTTCATCATCGTCATCAGAAAAAAACTGGATTGCAGTCATCTTTGCTTTCTTGCTCATTGCCCTCTCAACATCAAGCTTTGCAGGCCCTAGCCAACCACGACTGCCAGGTGGAAATGGAAACGTACGTGGAAGATAAAAAGAAAAGGCCCTCGCAATGAGGGCCTTTTTATAGAACAGCTCGAAAGCTATAAGATGCGCGAGAAAAATCTGAACTCTTAAAAACATAGTCCATCTTTTTACATCTGCAAGAAGAATAAGACTGCTCCACTGGAGCAGTCTTTCAGATTTTACGCCAGCATTTGATCTTCAAACGCGGCAAGAGCAGCTTTTGCTCCCTCGCCCATGGCAATAATGATCTGCTTATAAGGAACAGTAGTAACGTCTCCAGCGGCATAGATACCCTGAACATTTGTTCTACCTTTATTATCTACAACAATTTCACCAAACTTAGTTGTCTCTACAACATCTTTTACAAATCCTGAGTTTGGTAAAAGTCCGATCTGAACAAAGATTCCATCCAGGTCGACTTTCATCATTTCTTTTGTCTTTCTGTTTTCGTATTCAAGTCCGATAACTTTTCCACCATCCCCTAAAACTTGAGATGTGCGGGCTTCAGTCACGATTGAAACGTTTGGCAGAGACTTCAGTTTATTAACTAAAACCTGGTCTGCTTTTAACGTATCGTTAAACTCAAAGAGGACAACTTCTTTTACGATACCTGCAAGGTCGATTGCGGCCTCAACACCTGAGTTACCACCACCAACAACGGCAATCTTTTTACCTTTGTAGTATGGGCCATCACAGTGAGGACAGAAAGCGACTCCGCGGCCGATATATTCTTTTTCACCTGGGATATTAAGCTCTCTCCACTTTGCACCAGTTGCAACAATCAGTGCTTTTGTTTTGATGACTTCTCCACCTTCGAGGTGAACGATTTTATGTTTTCCTTCTGAGATAACATTTTGAACACGACGGTGTTCTAAAACTTTAACCGGGTACTCTGCAATGTGCTGGTTAAGTTGAGCGGCAAGTTGAGGACCTTCAGTGTATTTTACACCGATTAGGTTTTCGATCCCTTTTGTATCCTGAACCTGGCCTCCGATTCGCTCGGCAAGCATCGCCGTTTTTAGACCTTTACGAACAGAGTAAATCGCAGCAGAAGCACCAGCAGGTCCACCACCAACAACAACAACGTCGTATTCACCAAGGTCTTGGTTGATCACTTCGCCCTTCGCTTCCTGAACACCAAAAGCTTTTTCCAGTGCTGAAAGCAGGTCAATTGTATTTAAGCGGCCAGAATAAATCATTTTATCGTTGACCACGACACTTGGTACCCCTTGGATTCCTAGTGTTTTAATTTCTTCTTGAGTGTATTGCCCGTCGATCATCGTGTGCTTAAAATTTCCGTGAATCACGGCCATTTGGTTTAAGAACTGGATAACGTCCGGACAGTTTTCACATGTAAGTGAAACATAAGTTCTGACTTCAACCGGCCCTTTTAATTTTTTCATGCGGGTTGAAATCGCTTCGTCAGGGAATTTCCCTTTATTGTCTGAGTTTAGGATCGCTAAGATTAGCGATGTAAACTCGTGTCCACTTGGGATACCTTTAAACGTGATACCGTTTGCTTTCCCAGCGTATTCTAAATGAAACTGAGGAAAAGGTGCTTTGTGATCACCTACTGCAGGCTTGGCCGTGATGTTAGTTGAAGTTCTTGCAACTTGCTCCAGCATGTTGACCAGGTCTTTTTGATCGGCGTGGTCACTTTCGCTGTAAACTAAGTCTACATTTTTTTCTAATTTAGCGAAAACTGATTTTAATTGCTCGATGATATTGTTGTCTAACATAACGTCCTCTTTAAAATTCCTTTTTATAGTTCGAGAGAAAAGAAGCGGGAGAGCATTCTCCCGCTTTTATTAAGGTAAAATCTCAATTCTTAGATTTTTCCTACTAGGTCTAGTCCTGGTTTTAATGTAGCTGCACCTGGAGTCCACTTAGCTGGACATACTTGGTTAGGGTTAGCAGCA
>CAXHHE010000351.1:0-3882 GCA_964016365.1 uncultured Bacteriovorax sp.
AGAACTACACAGACGCCTTCGTCGGCAGCGTCAGATGTGTATAAGAGACAGACTTGGGTGTTTTTCTTTCATCAGGACCTTCTGACTTATAATCCTGGAGTTCCTTACATTGGATGGATACTACTTGCTCTTTCATTAGTGCCGGATAATGAAGAGAGATTTTTCTGGGAGAACAAATCTCCTGAATTTTCTTTTCCTCCGGTTTTATTCTGGGGGCTCTGGCTGGTTGTCACTCTAGGATACACGGCCAGTGGGCTTCACAAATTCTTCTTTTCACCGCTTTGGCGCGAAGGACGAGCACTTACGTATGTTTTTGATTACCCGGCCACGCGAAGTGAGGCCCTGGCCCAGCTCTATTTTGGGCTTCCACTCCTTATTCAAAAGATAGTTAATTGGTCGGTTATCATAGTCGAAGGATTTTTTTTTCTGGCCCTTTTTATTCCGAAAGGAAGAAAGACATTGTGGATTCTCAACTCTCTTATGCATTTAGGAATCCTTATCACTCTGAAATTCGCCTCATTATCAATTGTTATGTTGATCATTCATGCCTTCATGATTGAAGATGGATGGTTTAGTCCATATGGCGTTTCCAAACTTAGAACATCCTCAAAAAAATAACATTAGTCATTTAATAATTATTTATAAAAAATTTATCATTTCCAAGGGTTTTGACGATAAAGCTTTTGACTAACTTAAGCACAAGTCCCTTTTGGAGCCTTACTTATGACTAAATCAAAACGTTCGCTGATGTTCCGTCTGATGACTGCTATTAACCTCTCGGCCCTTATCATTTTAATTGCGATGGGTGCTTTCAACCTCAATAAGACAACGATGAAAGTTGAAAAACAGATTGATGATGCAGCTGAGGCGCTCATTCAATCTGTGAAATATACAACTGCAGAATATGTAAAAACGAAGAATATAAGTAATATTCAATCTATTGCAGATAGCATGACCGTCGATTCAAGCGTTAATGAAGTCTTTTTTTATGATAAAGATAAAAAGCTCATTGCGACGGCAAAAAATAAAGATGAATCAGTTCACCAGCATGCTGATAAGCTTTTTCAAAAAGACAGCGAGATCATTAAGCTGGGAGAAGAAAAAGAAGGTGCGGTTGGTTACATCACTTTAAAATACAACCACAATGAAATCGTCGACATAAAAAAAGATTTTATCATCAGTGGTATTATTGCCAACATCGTCTCTCAAATTATTCTTGCTTTCGTTATGTGGTGGACATTATCACGCAGTCTAAAGGCAATGAACCTGACAACTGACAAACTAAAAGAGATCACAACGGCAACAAGAGATAGCTCTACTGAACTTGAAGGAATTTCTCACGAGGTTTCAAGCTCTGCTAACGAACAGGCCGCTTCTATTCAAGAAACAGTGGCGACCCTTGATGAGATCACTTCACAAGTTAATACGACTGTTGACAGTGTTGCCAACTCGACGAAAAAATCTGAAGAATCACTTTCCATCGCTACAGAAGGAAAACATGTTGTCGATGAAATGATCAATTCGATGGAGGCCATCGGAAAAAGTAACCAGGATATTATGGAAGAGATCGCCCGCGGAAATGAACGCATTGGTGGAATTGTTAAAATCATCAATGAGATCTCTGAAAAAACCAAAGTCATTAACGATATCGTTTTCCAGACAAAACTCCTTTCATTCAACGCTTCAGTTGAAGCGGCACGCGCCGGTGAACATGGAAAAGGGTTTGCAGTTGTTGCTGAAGAGGTTGGAAAACTTGCTCAGGTATCTGGAAGGCCTCAACTGAGATCGCCGACATCCTGGGTGACAGTATCGTAAAAGTAAATTCAGTTATTGAAGAAACAAACCGCAACGTAAAAACTCTAACCGATGCCGGAAGCTTAAAAGTTGATGACGGTATGAAGGTTGCTGCTCGCTGTGGAACTGTTCTTGAAGATATCGTAACCAACGCCACTGTCGTAAAAAACATGCTCAATGAAATCTCGATTGCTTCTAAAGAGCAGGCCGAAGGTGTCCGCAACATCGCTGCGGCCATGAACCAACTTGACCAGGCCACTCTAAGCAACAATAAAGCTGCTGCTCAATCTTCTGAAAATGCTAAACATCTCTCACAGCATGCCAACTCTCTTCAAATTGCTGTTACAGATCTAGAAACAGAAATCTTCGGCGGGAAAATGACTGTTGAAGCGTCTCCAAAAAAGACTTCAAAGGAAGTTCATAAGAAAGAGATGCCAAAAGTGATTGAAGCCTATAAAGAAGTGGCAAAAAAAGTTGAAGTAAAGACTGAAGTCCACGCAGAAAAACATGTTGAAAAGCACTTAGATATGCCTAAAAAGGCAGTGGCAAAAGCTGAAGCACCAAAGGCCAAGAAATCTTTTGAAGCGCCTAAAAAAGACAATGTGCTGCCGATGGTAGCGAAAAAGGAAGTGAAGCAAGCTTCTGCGGGCACTAAAACGAAAATGGCCGCTAACTCTACTCCTGCTTACGATGACCCAAGATTTGAAGACGTTTAAAAACTGCCCCACTACAGTGGGGCTTTTTTATTTCATATTCGACAATATCCCTTTCAATCTCTGAATTTACTTCTTTAAAGTGACCTTTCTTTTTAGATGGTTAAGTTTCATAAACAATTTCGTCATTTGCTTTTCCTCACCCCATGAATCCAGGCTGCCCGAATTCAGGATGCAATTACTTTCAAAAAAACACCTTTTGTAAAAAAGATGGATATTATCTGCGCAAAGATGACTCCCGCCAAATCCAGCGCTACAAGTGCTCCTTTTGCTCTAAAAAATTCTCTCGCGCAACTGGCACCTTAGAGTTCGGACAGAAAAAGAGACGCATCAATAAAACTATTTTTAAAATTCTCTCTTCCGGTGTATCGATGCGACGATCGGCGATTATTCTCGGAGTTCATCGAACGACGATTGATAGAAAGCTCGTCTATCTTGCGCAAAAATCCAGACAAAAGCATGCCGATCTTCTTTTGAAAATTGGCACGCAAAAAGTCGAACGTCTTCAATTCGATGACTTGATCACTACCGAGCACACCAAGCTTAAACCTCTTTCCATTTCAGTCGCCGTCGATGCTCACTCTCGAGTTATCTTGGGCGCTTTTGTCTCTCAAATTCCGGCATTTGGACATCTGGCTTCGCTTTCCAGGCGAAAATATGGAAAAAGAAAAAGTTATCATAAAGAATCGATGATGAAGCTTTTTGAACAGATAGCTCCGGCCATTTCCTCTCAGGCTGAAATAAAAAGTGATGAGCATCGTATTTATAAAGAAGTGGTTCGAGAGTTTTTTCCGAATGCTGATTACAAACAGTATAAAGGCGAAAAGGCGATGATCGCCGGGCTTGGCGAGCTCAAGAAAAATGGTCGCGACCCTTTATTTGCGATCAATCATACGTGCGCGATGTTGAGGGCGAATATTAATCGCTTGTTTAGAAGAACCTGGTGCACGACGAAGAAGCCTAAAAGACTTGAAGATCATCTCGCCATCTACATTGCCTTCCATAATTCTGTTCTATTAAGTTAATAAAAAAAAGACCAAACAAGAGTTAAAATTAAGTAATAAATGCGCCCCACTCTAGTAGGGCAGTTTGTCATGATACAGAGCGGACATGATCCAAAAGATCATGTTCGCGCTTAAACTGATTAAGCGCAAAGATTGAAAACACCGACGAAATCGCATACGGCACTAAAAAAGAAATCAAAAGCCCTTTCCCTGTAATCAAAATCGGAATCTTTCTATCCACAAAAACATCCGGCATAATTTCCGGCGCATAATGATTAAAAAGCCACAGAAAAATAAGCCCACAACCCACACCCGTTCCTATAGAGCTGTCTCTTATACACATCTGACGCTGCCGACGAAGGCTTCTGTGT
>CAXHHE010000352.1:0-3875 GCA_964016365.1 uncultured Bacteriovorax sp.
ACACAGAAGCCTTCGTCGGCAGCGTCAGATGTGTATAAGAGACAGCCTCTAGGATTTTAATTCCTAGTAGGATACCACGTTTTTCTTTTCACGCCTTGAAATCTCTTCAATCTTACTTAAAACAGACGAAGCAATGACGTCATAACCTTTTGGCGTGCAATGTTCCCAATCTCCAATCAGCTCATCTTGAGGAACACCGCTCTTAATGAGTTGATTAAAAACGCTCGTTACATTCACCTCGTGCACATTATCCTTTTGTCCCAACTTGAGAATGGCGGCATTAACATTCTTGTAATCAACAGGGTAGGTCAGAAAGATTATCTCTCCTCTTTCCTTTTGAACCAGGTTAATGATTTTTTCATGGTATTGCCCCTGGATCTTTCTTGCCTCGGCCCCATAAGAACTCCAGCTTTCAATTGACTTAAGCATGGCGGAACTTTTATTAATTTGATCTTGCTCTTTTTCCATTTCATGAAAGAAATTACGTTCATCAGCTACGATGTGTCTTACCAAAGGAATAATATCGAGTTCTAGTGAGTAATGGCTTTGAAGAGTTGTATACGAAGCAAGATTATATAAAACACTTGGAGCGGCCAGCATACGTGGGAATACATGGATCGCTGTTAACAAGTCCTCCACAATGCGCTCTTCACTCCCATCTTTATCCCTCAAGTTAACGCTGATGATGGTGTCCTGAAGTTTTTTAAAGAAGATTTTACTGTAGCCATTTTTAAAAGCTGTTTTAATTTTGCTTAGGTGTTTGACAAAACACTCTCTGCGAACTGTTCCTGTCGAGTCAAAACAGTATTGGAGTCTTTCGGCCAGGGCATTTTTTACCGCCTTATTTTTATCATCGAAAAATTTGTTTTGGGCCCAGTTGAAAACGAACTTTGTCATTTTAACAGTCTTAAGTTTTGAGAAAAAAGAAAGTTCATCCTCGATTTTAAAAGAGATAGATTGAGAGGTAATATGATTACCGCTGACATACTCTTTATAAAAAGATTCAAATTCTTTACCCGTCTCATAAAACATGTCGGCTGCCCCGACTAAAACCACGACGATTGACTTGCGAGAGAGGTCCTTTTTATTTTCAAAATAATGGGAAAGGCGCATGTAAGTGCCTTTTGTCGTATCTTCACAAATCCCCATGTTGGAAACAGGAAATCGTTTATCGAGCTTTTCAAAAAGACGGAAGGGATAACTTTGCTCCCATTCGACATTTCCTCCATTGGTAAACGAATCTCCAATAGTGATAATTTCCAAATTGCTTGGCAAAGAATTGTACATTTCATAGATGTCCTCATGCCTTCTCATTCTTTCTTCATTAAAACCCTTATGGTGGGTGTTTGGAACTGAGGCATAGGTATAGGGCATCTGGTATTTTTTAAGGAGAAAATTAAGAGCGACTTCGCAGGCCGCGATCGATATGGCCAGTGATAAGCAAAAAAAGGTTATTTTTATCAGGAAAGATTTTATGTTTTTTCTCATTTCCTGTTCATTATACCGGTTTTTACTAATCCGCGTTTTAAGACAACCTTATTTTTTAAATTCAAGGCGATAAGGGTACTCAAACTAATTTTTCACAAACCGGAGTGGCACAGTTTTTTTGCTCCCCTTACATATCTTTTTGGGAATAAAAAAAGGGTCCCGAAAGACCCTTTGTAAGACTAAATAATTACTACTCCAAACCTGATGGCATTACCGTCATTGTTTAACTCCTGCCAAATTTAAATAAAAAGCATATTGGAGAGCTTCATCTCTAAGGTATTCAAAGCGTCCACTTTTTCCACCGTGGCCAACATCCATTTCAATTTTCATCATCAAGATTTTTGATTTATCTGTCCTCATATCACGGATTTTTGAAACCCACTTCGTCGGCTCCCAGAAAGAAACCTGACTGTCATTTAATCCTGTTGTGACAAAAAGATTTGGATAATCCATCGGTTTAACATTGTCATAAGGAGAATAGCTCTTCATGTATTCATAATATTTTTTATCGTTAGGATTTCCCCACTCTTCATACTCACCAGTCGTGAGAGGAAGTGAGCTATCAAGCATAGTCGTTACCACATCAACAAATGGCACTTCGGCCACGATTCCAGTATAAAGATCCGGACGAAGATTAATAACCGCCCCCATTAAAAGACCACCGGCACTTCCACCATTGGCAAAGACCTTTTTAGGACTGCCGTATTTTTCATTTAACAGGTATTCAGTTCCAGCGATGAAATCGGTGAAAGTATTTTTCTTTTTTAAGAATTTTCCATCCTCATACCACGCTCTTCCCATCTCTGCTCCTCCGCGGATATGGATGATTGCGTAAACAAAACCACGGTCAAGCAGACTCACGCGTCCTGAAGCAAAATATGGATCAGAGCTCATTCCGTATGAACCGTATCCATAAACCAGTAATGGATTTGTTCCATCTTTTTTGAAGCCTTTTTTGTAGACTAGAGAAATAGGAATCTTTACTCCATCTTTAGCCGTGGCAAAAACTCTTTCTGAAACATATTGAGAAGAATCGTACTTAGGCACTTCTTTTTCTTTTAAAAGCTTTGACTGTTTTGTCTCGCAGTTAAAGTCATAGAAAGAAGCTGGCCTGTTCATGGAAATGAATCCATAGCGAAAAATATTTGAGTCGTATTCTGGATTCATCGCAGAGTAAACGCTGTAAGCCGGATCAGGGAAATTAATATAAGTCCCCTTGTTATCTCCGCGTTTAATAACATTTATCTGAGTTAGACCATTAGAGCGTTCACTGAGAACGATATAATTTTTAAAAACAGAAGCCTCTTCAATAAAAACATCTGCCCTATGTGCAATGACATCTTTCCAGTTCTTTTGGGCCGTCTCTTTTACTGAAGTTTCCATTAAACGGAAATTTTTGGCCTTCCAGTTTGTTAAAATGTAAAAGCGGTCCCCTCCGTCCAGAACAGAGTAAAGCTGATCTTTTTTACGTGGAGAGAACAATTTAAATTTCCCGAATGGATCTTTTGAAGAAAGAAGCATTACCTCAGAAGAAAGCGTGCTTCCATTATAAATGTAAACATAATCACGGCTCAGAGTCTTTCCGATGCTCGCTTCAAATTTCTCATCTTTTTCTGTATAGACAAGTGTGCTTTTATTAGATTCAAGTTCATAGCGGTACACTTTATCTGAACGAAGTGTTACCGGGTCATGTTTTGTATAGAAAAGAACTTTTCCAGTCTCTGCCCAGACATAATTCCCAGTCACGCCTTCAATCTTTTGCGAAAGAAGATTTCCAGTTTCTGCATCTTTAAAATAAATGGTGAAAACTCGGTCGCCCTTTGTGTCTACGGCATAGGCATAAGTTTTTTCATCATTGTAAAAATCAGGAAAACTTACATAAATAAAGTCCAGGCCTTTGGCCATCTCATTTACATCGAGAAGTTGTTCTTCTTTTGCTCCTGGAGCATTTTTCTGACGGTAATAAACCGGGTACTCTTTTCCTTGAAAGTTTCTAGTGAAGTAAAAGTAATTTCTTTCAAGATAAGGAACCGACTGATCGTCCTCTTTCACTCGAGAGCGCATTTCTGTGTAAAGTTTATCCTGAAGGTCTTTGGAATCCTTCATGACATACTCGGTATAAGCATTCTCAGCTTTAAGATGTTCAATGACCTTTGGATTCTTTTTGTCTTTCATCCAAAAATAATTGTCGATTCTGGTGTCTTTGTGTTTGGTTAACTTGGTTGGAATTTTCTCTGCGATCGGTGCGCTTACTTCAGCGGCCTGAACCTGCATGAAGACCAGCGATAAAAAGAGCATTGCCTGCCTGAACATATTTTTCATCCATTGAAAAAGAAATAATGGATGTATTCTGCTTGAGAAGCTCAGTTTTTTCCAGTAATTCTTTG
>CAXHHE010000353.1:0-3848 GCA_964016365.1 uncultured Bacteriovorax sp.
ATAACTGAGCGTCTCGTGGGCTCGGAGATGTGTATAAGAGACAGATAGAGGCACAGATCTAATGATTAGATCTGCTATTAATTTTGACCTTTTTGAACCTTCAGGATGAGGAACAGGGGTACCATGAATCACCTACCAATTATTTCTTCTTACGAGATTAAAACATCAAGAACTGAACAGAAAGTTCCTGTGGTTAATGGAGTTCATCTTCATTCAATATACAATCCATTCAAGGAAGCAGAGAATTTAATCAACAGCAATCTTGAATCACTAAAAAACAAAAACGAAGTTCTTATTCTTGGTTTGGGATTTGGTTACCACGTCAATTACGCCATTGAAAAACTAACAGAGTTTCACGGCAACAATTTTAAAATCATCGTCATTGAACCTAATCACCAGGTTCACCAGGACTGCCTGGACTTTGATCTTTTAAATAAGAAAAACGTCCTGGTTTATTCAGGCTTCACGGCCAATGAACTTTACCGCGACCTGGATTTAATCCACTTCCTTTTAAGAAAGCCTGCGATGCTTGCGCACCCGGCCTCTTTTAACCTATATCAAATGTACTTTAAAACCTTCCTGACTTTCGAAGCTCCAACTCAACTGGAAGAGATTCAAAAGTTCACAGAAGTAAGAGAAGTCAAAAGCTATCTTAAGCTTTTTGCCGGCGACTCTACTTTTGAAGAAGCGCTTTATAATGAACTGCCGAAAAAAGAGCAGTTTAATTCAATGGACTTTCTAGCTATGGCCTTAGTGGAGATGACAAAAGGCAGCCGCGAGACAACGGGAGACGCTTAAGATGAAAAAGATTCTAATCATTAATCTTAGAAGACTCGGCGATGTGTTCTCAACAGCTCACCTGATCAATTCATTAACTGCAAACAGTGGAAACCAAGTTTCCCTACTAACATACAAAGAAAGCTCAAAGGCCGCTGAAAACCTTAAAAATGTTTCAAACCTTTTCGAGATTGACCGCAAAGAACTGATCACTCTTAAAACAAATAAGCTTTTCTCTGATGGGTTTGCGTTTGAGCAGCTCTTTAATCAACTGAGTGCTATCAAGTCTCAGGAATGGGATCAGATCATCAACTATTCTAACGACGTCGTTGGAGCATACCTGTGTTCTTATTTAAAAGACTCTACAAAACAAGTTATTGGTGTTCACTACAACTCTCAAAGAAATGTTGTGACTCAAAACGATTGGGAACTGTTATTTAATGACGTTCTCCCTGTGGTTAAGTACGCTCCTGTTCACTTTGTTGACTGCTACCATAAAATGGCCGGCACAAACCTGGTTAAAGACGGAACAAAAATCACTACCAACCCAAAATACAATGAGTCGGCCTACAACAATATCAGTGCTGTTAAAAAAGCAAGTGAAGCCGGAGACAATGCCAAGGTTATTGGTATCCAGCTTAAGACTGCTGATGCTTCTAAGGATATCCCAGAACAGACCCTGCATGAGCTTATTTCACTTATCAGGCAAAATTCTGAACTTATCCCATTCGTTTTAATCGCTCCAACAAATGACGAAAGAAAGTTAGCCGCAAGCTTCAATGAAGCTCACAATGGCGAACTTGTGGTTGTTGAAGCTGATTTATTAGCAGTGACTTCTGTCTTAATGAATGTTGATCTTCTGATCACTCCAGATACTGCTGTAAAACATATTGCAGACCTGACTAATACCCCTGTTTTAGAAGTCTCATTAGGACATGCTCCTTTCTTAAAACAAGGAAGTTACTCTCACAGCGCTCTCATTTTAACAGACGTTATTTCAACGAGAGAATTCACTAAGAATAATGCTCCTCAAAGAACTAATATCTCTGCCCATGACATCATGGCTTCAGTTCTTTACTCACTGACAAAATCAAAAACAATCAAGCCCCGCCTGTCTCCAGGTGTGACTTTGTACCAATCATCATTTGATCAAATGGGAATCCGCTACTCGCCGATTGCCGGAACAATTGACACTCAGATTGAAATCCACAGATTGATGTCTAGACAATTAATCAACACGATGTTTGAGCAAAACCCAGACAACAACATCTACCGCGACGTCTGCAACCTTGACCTCAACATGGCCACTGAGTGGACAAACCATGAGAAAGGAATCGTGACAAATGTCATGAAGGATATCCTGGGAACACTACGCTCTCTTCTTCAGTGTGCTGAGAACCGCAAGAGTTCACGCGATTTCGTCATGAACCTTGGGAAACTTATCACGCACCTTGAGAGTGAATCATTAGTGCAAATCCCAGTCTCAATGTTTAAGAGCAAGATTGAATCAATCAACGTCAAAACGTTTGAAGAAAACGCCAAAGAAGTTGAAGTCCTGCTTTATGAACTAAAGTCAGATATGCAAAAAATTCTTCAATGTCTAAAAGAGCTTGAGATCCAAATCAATGCAAGCAAGATGGAAGACATGATAACGAGAAATTTAGAGTCTACAAAGACTGTAGGCTAAGACATTCTCTTAACAACCAGGATTGGTTATGAATTTACTTCAGGATGATCTACATAGAGAATTCAACCGCATAAAACTTATGCTGGAAAATGGGCAGCCTTTAACAGACGAAGATCTAAAGATCATTCTTCTGGCAGAGCTTAATGAGGAGGATCTTCATGAAAGCAAGCAATAAGGAAGCAAGCGCACCAGTAGCAAAGCCTACGATCGCCATTATGCAAATGACTCGTCTGGGAGACCTTATCCAGACAGCTCAAGCGATTGAGACGCTAAAAGCAACTCACCCACATTACCGCGTGGTTTTGATTGCAAGAACGCAGTTTGCAAAGCCACTGGGTTTTTTATTAAATAACTACTTCGACCATATCTATACACTAGACACTGCTTCCATGTTTCACGACAGCGAAACAGCAGGGTTAAGCAAACCATTAAATGGGCTCAATGCCTTTTTAAATGAAGTGAAGTCTGAAAAGATCGATGTGCTTGTTAATCTTTCATTCTCAAAATCTTCATCTCACCTGGCCTCTTTAATCCCGGCCGTTCATAAAGTTGGTTCATACCACGATCACAACAACAAAGTGGTGATGAACGACAAATGGTCACAAATGCTTTATTCTACTGTGATGAGAGGGGCACTTAACCCTTATTCACTGGTAGACCTATTCAAAAATATCGTTGGGATCAAGGCCCATGAGCCAGCTCGCTCACCAAAGGCGAACACTCCTCGAGCCAACATCATTGTTATTCACCCGTTTGCTTCAAGTGAAAGAAAAGCATGGAAAGCTGAGAAATGGGTTGAAGTCATTTATAAAACTCTTAAAGAAAATGACAAACAAACAGTGACGATCGTTGGGGCAAAAAATGAAATCTTAAAGGCCCAAGTCATTACTGAAAGCCCTCTACTTAAGCAGTTTTCTTCGAGACTTTTGAACGTAACTGGAAAGACTTCACTAGAAGAACTTTCTCAAGTTGTTGCCAGTGCTAAATTATTTGTTGGCCACGATTCAATGGTGGGCCACCTGGCCGCAATTCACAACACACCTTCGCTAACAATTTCTCTTGGAAATGTTCGTCCTCATGAGACAACTCCATACCAGGCAAACGCCTACAATATCGCGCCGAGAACGAAGTGTTTTCCTTGTTTTCCAAGTGATGACTGTGCCTATACTCAGTGCCATCACGATATCCCTTACCAATTAGTGAGCAACATCATTAAGCAACTGGTTAATGGAGCTCCAATTGATGCTGAGTGGATGAAATCGGCGAACTCAAGTTTCCATTTAAGCTCGGTGAATTTCTATCGCTCGCGTTTCCAAAATGGATATTTCACCCTTGATCTGTCTCTTATACACATCTGACGCTGCCGACGAAGGCTTCTGTGTAG
>CAXHHE010000354.1:0-3847 GCA_964016365.1 uncultured Bacteriovorax sp.
ATTTCAACATTTGATGCCATGGCGATTACCTCAAACAAACAAGGGGCCGAAGCCCCTCAAGTTTTTTACTTTTTATCGTCAGCTGGTGGATCACCTGCTGGTGGTGCTTTCGGCTTTCCTTTCTCCGACTTTTTATCGTCTTCCCAAGGTTTTCCATCTTGTCTTCCAAAATGCTCCTTAGGAAAGTCTTCACCTTCGGCAACTTCTGTCGTCTCATCTTTGGCCCAGTATTTTCCCCTGAAGCCTTGGGATTGGTGCAATGCAATTACTTTAATCATTTGTGATCCACTGCTGGTGCCATGAACACATCAAATGTCCCAGCCGTTAGTGGCCCTGTTGAAACAACAAAGTAACCACGAATGTATTGCTTAAGACCTAATGGCATTCTAAACTTAGCCATTTCTTTTCCAGCAGCAAGATCCGCTTTCGCGATTGGGCCAGAAGAGAAAAGAGTCTTAAGTCCGGTTGCGAAGTCTGATGTGTCCGCAGTTTCCAGCTTAAACTCAACAGTCGCAGCACCTGCCGCCTGCACAGCAGTCTTTACTTGTGCAACAACGTAAAGTTCTTCACCTACCGCATCTCCACCTTTCTTTGCATTGATATGATTAGTGGTAGCAGCTGAAGCAGTTACGACCTGTTCTTTTGCTAGCTCTAAATTTTTATCCTTTAACATACGTTCTCCTTAATTAAAGGGGAGGGGGCTTCCCCCCTCTATTTGTTTTTATTAAGAGATTGCAGACTCTGTGTTGACGATTTCATCAACGCGAACACACGGAACACCATCGAAGTGAAGAACCGAGTGACCTTGAATTTGCTCTAGTGTAAGTAGAGTATTTGGTCTGTTCATCATTTGACGACGAAGCCATGAACGAATTGTCTTGTTCATGACGAAGACTGGTTTACCTAGTGACAGGTCTTCAACCGTCTCAAGGGCCTGAGCAAGTAGATCGATCAGGTCTGCACCTGTCGCTGCGTTTTTAACAAGAGCATTGACATCAATGTTCGCAATACGAACACCGTATCTCCAGTCTCTTACTACGATTCCCATGTCCCACTTATAGTGAGTTCTATAGGCTTCCATACGAGCACCGGCTACACCATTGGCATTTTCAATAGTGACTTGCCCTTTATCGTTAGACTGAAGTCCAGCCTTCGATCCTTTTGGATAAATTCCGTGGATTGTATTTTCACCTAAAACAAGTAGGTAAACAGAAGTGTTCGTATTACCAGCACCTCCTGCAAGGATAATATTGTCACCAATAGTTCCTTCGGCCATGCCTGTTTTTTGGCTATAGCGAGCGGCAAGTCCCATGAACTTCTCACCTTCAACGGCTGAGTTTCCATAGATGATTGTGCGCTTGGCATTTTTCTTCATCCCCATTAGGAATGCACGATCTTCAGAAAGTCTGAACTCTGAAGTGTTTCCATTCAGGTCCGCAAGGGCCTTGTCAACTTCAGCATAGTTTTCAAGCATACCGATTGAATCAGTAACTTGTTTAGTTGTAGATTTTTGAGGCTGAACACCGTAGTTCAACTCTCTCCAAGTCCCCTCAGGAAGACCTGTGCGAATTGTTGACTTGTGGCTTGCTGTTCCGTTACCTTCGAAGAACGGGAAAAGGTGGATGAACTCATCCCCAGTTTCTAAGACTTCAGCGATGGCGGCAATGCTTCCATCTGGATCAAGTCTTCTTGTTACATCTAAAAGGTTTGGCCAGTTACTATTTAATTCCATAAACCCTCCTTAAAGGTTTCAATTATTTTTTCTGATACATTCTTTCGGCGAGTGACTTAGGCTTTGCCCCTCCGTCATTACCAGTTGGCATTTTTCCTTCTGAAACTTTTTCTCCCAGCTCTAGAAAGTGTCCAACAATAGCCTTATGATTACCCAGTCCAGTAATGTTTAAAAGCTCTCTCAACTCTGGACTTCCATACGACTCCATTGCTCTTGCAACTTTTTGAAGTTTCCCTTTGTGATCGGCCCCAAGAAATTCTAACGACTCTTGCTTCCAACCATTCACTTGCGTGTTGAAATCTTCTTGTTGTTTAGCTGCATATCCCTGGACGAATTTAGACTGAAGACTAACCAGGTCTTGAGCTTGCTCTTGATTAAGCTTTAACTTTTGAGCAATCCCTTTAAACTCAGTTGCAAACTCATCATCTAACTTCATTCCGTCTGGCAGAGTGAAGTCTGTGTACTCAATTGGTTTATCCTCTTGAGGTGGTGGGGTTTGCGTTTGTTCCCCAGGAGGTTTTTCTTCTCCTTCTTGACCATCAATTAAAGTCTTATTATTCGACTCTGAAGCTGGTGGGGTTTGAGTTGTTGGCGGCGTTTGTGGTGCTGCCGGTGCTGGTGGGTTAGTTGTTGTGTTGGTTTCTGTGTTACCTTGTGAACCAACAAGCGTCTGTTCAGTCATTATTCCTCCAATAATTTAGCTCGGGTCTTTTGTTCGTTTGTGAATTCATTTTGCATTTGCTGAAACTTTTCAGGTGATGCCTTCATGACTTCATCAAGGACCATAAGTCCGATGCTGCGTTTACCTTCATTAAAAAATGTTGTTGAGTTTCCAGTGAACGTAGTTTTAAAAACGTGAGCTTCTTCTAAAATTCTCCATAAGACTCGACGGCCTTCGGGAATGCTTAATACTTTTTTGAAATCATCAAGCTCTTTCTTTCTCCATATTTCATGGAGTTCTTTCTTTTTTTCTTTTCTACGCTTAAGTGCACTTTCATCAAAGAAATCGGGTTTCATTTTTACTCAGTCCTTAATCCAAGCATTTGGTCTAGGGCGCTGTTTTTTCCTACTTCCGTTTCAGATAAAAGCTTTGCTCCGTTAATCATTGTTTGAGCGTTGGCCATAGATTCCATGCGAATCTTGTCTTGCTCTCTGGCCTTTGCGAGATCATTCATTTGCTCACGACTGCGGATCATTTTTGATGGTGATCCAGAAAGATCAGCGTAAATTTGCACGGCTTCTATTGGATCAATTGCATCCAGTACTTCAGGGTAAGTCCCGGCCAGGTTTCCTACAAATTGAAGTGTTTGTTGAATTGAAGTGACCCCTACCATTCTTTGGGCCACGGCCATTGTTGAAATGTATTCAACTTTGATATCGTGTCCTACAAGCTCTGGAGGAGGCTCAGGCAGAGCACCTTCTCTTTGAAGGATATTAAAAACTCTATCAATAGAAGGATCTAGCTTTTCGTTTTGAGTGCGCTCTAAGATCGGCCCAAGCATCAACATCTTTTCGCCGTGAATTTCCACAACTTCAGTAGCAGTAATTCCCGAGCGTCCATCGTTTAACATGGCCAAGAAGAAGTCTGTAAAGAAGTGCTTCTCAATTGATTCCTTAGTCCCATCAATCTCTACGCGAATTGCATTCATGTCAGGATTGATTTGATAAGCAGGTCGAACACCACCATTCTGATTAGTTGAACTTACTCGTGAAACTCCACCTGGAAGTGTATTGACCGAGATATCTTGAACCGATGAGTCGACTTGAACTGGAGGATCTAGGACTTTTTCAAGGGCCTCAAACTTCTTCATGTGAAGTCTCTGAAGCATCTTTACGTCACCTAGCGCGTGCCATGCAGGTGATCTTCCGTAGACATCGGAAGTTTTATTAACCGCCCATCTAGGTGTAATGGTCGGGAACTCGTGGAATCCTTCGATAACGAGGAACTCATCGCGAGCATGACCTTCTTCCCATGTGTGCGCTCTAAAATTAAAATTTAGATTATCAGTCTTTAAAGGATTGCGTTCATAGTTATAAGAGATTAGGTGAAAAACCTTAACCCATTCTTGATACTGTCTCTTATACACATCTCCGAGCCCACGAGACGCTCAGTTA
>CAXHHE010000355.1:0-3845 GCA_964016365.1 uncultured Bacteriovorax sp.
AGTAGCTGCACCTGGAGTCCACTTAGCTGGACATACTTGGTTAGGGTTAGCAGCAACGTATTGAGCGGCTTGAACTTTTCTCATTAGTTCGTCAGCGTTTCTTCCGATTCCGTTGTCGTTGATTTCAGCAAGCTTGATGATCCCTTCAGGGTTCACAAGGAATGTTCCTCTGTAAGCAAGACCTTCTTCTTCAATGTGAACACCGAAGAATCTTGAAAGGTGACCTGTTGGGTCTGCAAGCATTGGGTACTTGATTTTCTTGATTGTTTCAGAAGTGTCATGCCAAGCTTTGTGTGTGAAGTGAGTGTCTGTAGATACAGAGTAAACTTCAACACCTAGTTTTTGGAATTCAGCGTATTTATCTGCCATGTCCCCTAGCTCTGTTGGACATACGAAAGTGAAGTCAGCTGGGTAGAAAAAGAAAATTGACCATTTTCCTTTAAGGTCGTCTTGAGTCACTGTTTTGAAGTCACCATTTACGAAAGCTTGTGCTTTGAAGTCAGTAACTTTAGTGTTGATTAATGTTGCAGCCATTTTTTTCTCCTTTTTGAATACAATGGTTATTGAACAAGAAACTAAATTCTCTTGATCATTTTACGGTGTTTTTTAAAATAGAGATAATTGATTTTAATTCTTTAGCGATAGGTCAAATCTATCGCTTTTCATTGGTAAACAGCTAAAAGTACATGCCATTTTTAGCTATTTTCAGGCATTTCTACCTTATCACCTTTTCCATCAATTGTCGAGTTGCTTACTGATATGAAACTTCACTTGATCAAAGATTTGAGGAGTTTCTACTTTTATAAAAGACAACTCATCTTCCATTTCAATGCCCATGGACTCGTGTGAATGACGAGCAAATAAGTAAGCGCATCCTTCATCGTTGTCGTGATGACCTAATATTTCCATAACGAGGGACATGGATATTAAGATGGGATATCCCCTCTTGCCATTAAAAGAAGGATAGATGAGTTTAGTTCCAGGGGCCGCACTCTGAGCTGCATCTATGAGCTTGTTGTAATGCTTATATGTAAGCATGGGCTGATCTGCGTGGCAGACGGCAAAATAATCAGTCTCAGGGCTTAAATGTAAAATCCCTTCTCTGATAGATGAATGAATACCACTTTCATAATTTTCGTTATGAATAACCTTTAGAGACAATCCTCTTAATTCTTTTTCAATCATCAAATGGTCATGCCCAGTGACTGCAAGAATCTCATAAAACCTGGTGCATTCGATTTCTTCGGCGACTCTTCTTAAAAGAGTCTGATCACCAATTTTGAGTAGAAGTTTATGAGCAGGATAAGTGCGTGTGCTTTTTCCTGCACACAAAAGCAAACATGAGACTTTTACTTTACTAGACATTTGGGCCCCTCTTTCATCCTTAAAAATTGAAATCCAAAACATCAATTAAGGTATAGGAGGAATTAAACAAAAACCACTTATTCTTGTTTTTTTCTTAAACAAAACTGCGGATTTTTGCCAGTGCGGTTTGGCATCCCAAGCTGAATGAATGGAATCTTCCATTTTCTAAACGCATCAGCCAACGATCAATGGTGAGTGTGCGCGAGACATAAAAGAAAATAAAACCAATAGCGATTGGTCGAAGTAAGTACCAGCCGATTTGTGCGTGATCACTTTGTGAAAAATAAAGAAAAGCTGCTGTCATTGCCAATGAAACTAAAAATAATGGTCGAAACAGATCTTTAAATGCGAGCCACGCTGCATTTTTTGGCGCGACACCTTCCTGAGCAACTCGCACGCCTTTTTCACGCGCCATACGAATTAATTCTTCATCGTAATTTTTTCCATAAATCGCCTTGCCGCGTATGCGCCACGCAAGAATAGCAAGAGCACAGGCCACAAGCATTTTCGTGACGACCAGTGCGAGAAAAATATAAAGCAGGCTTTCAGGTTTTAAATTATGATAAGGAAGAGTTTTTTCAAATAGGTATTCGGCCGCACTGAAGAGTTTGTCGCCGAAAAAGAGATAATAAGTCACCAGTGGTTGAATGAAAGACCATAGTGAAAGCAAGGCCATTCCAAAACAAAGCCCAATGGGGTTAACCCCCAAAGAAGCAACACCGATATTAAAAAGCAGACCTTGCATACTTAAACTAAGCATGGGTCCTAGTTTTTTTCCTGCAGGTGAAAGCGATTTTAAAACTGCTGAGACGTTAGAAATATTGTAGGCCACCCAGTTATTGTCCGGGAGCTCTTTAGATAAAATGGTGGCCCGGCAAAGAATAAATCCTTGATTAAGAGAGAGAAATACTCCGGAAAATGGAACGTGGAAAGCATGTAACAGAGAACCCAATCCAACTTCGATAATGGAAAGTGATGCCCCATAGTCTCCAATGATTTCAACTTTCTTATTGTTGTAAATTCTCTCAGCCATATCTTAAGTTTCTCTTAATGGAATTTCTGACCTTAGCATGTAAGTTTTCTCAATTCCTTTATAATAAATCCAGAGGTTTTTATGAAAATTATACTATTTTTCTCAATTTTTTCTCTGCAGCTGCATGCCAGTGAGCTAACCAAACAAATCTGGAGCCAGAGCGATGAACACTACCTGATGACTTATCAACCATCGAGCAAAATATTAATTTCTGAGAATTGCTTTAACGACGATGTCTCTCTTGATAAATCAAAATGTGAAGCCGCTCAAATCTTAAAAAAGAAAAAAAGTTTTGCAGCCCCCTTGCGTTCTTCAGCGGGCGGAAAAAATCCAGGAGCAGTAGTTTGCAAGGATGTTTTGAAAAAGACGATTGTGATGCTTAAAGATCAAAAAAATAATGAAAACTCTTTTTGCCGCTTTGATGATGGCTCAATGATCGCGGCCATTACACTTGGCTCATTGTTGAAGGATTAATTATGAGAACTGCACTTTTATTTTTAACCGTCTCACTCAACGTCTATGCACTTGATTGCGGTGGAATCCCTGAAGGCCAGGTTATCCGTCTGGATCAGGGAGATGGACCTCTGGCGAAAGCCGCGGTTCAGGATCAAGACGGTGTTGGAAGTTGTTACGCCAATCAATCCTCGCTCCTTCTGCAGTCAGTGATACCTGATCACCCGAATCTCTCATACTTGAATCTCGGGCTTTACTACACTAACGACAAAACACTTGAAGAGCAACGTAACAAAGGCAATTACCTCTACACTCTTGATAAACAAACGAGCGATGGAAAAACGTTGTATGAAAGCAAGTCCGCCATCAATGGAGGTTTTGCCTGCAAGACAATCCAAGCAGCACTCGATAGACAAAGAGTATCAGGATTTGGGTCTTTATGTAAGGCCGAAGATGTTGCTTTAGAACATACATTTTTTAATGATAAAGGAAATTTTGAAGACTCAAGACACAAGCAGGAAATTGCGCTTACAGGCGCTTCTCGCTATATGAATAGTTATCAGAAGCATTTTGGATTCGCTTTTCAAGAAGGCTTGACAAGCATGCAGGGAAAAAGAGAAGAAGCCGACCGCTTTTCCAATGCTCTTAGAAATTTCGTCAAAAATTCCAGCGATTCTTTTTTTGCTGAAAAATGTTCAAAAAAAGATGAAGATAAATTTGAGCGTTTGATCACTAACAGTATCACCCGTGCTCTTAACGCTCACCCGGAATGTATATCAAAAAACCGCATTAATTCCAGCGCAGGTCCGGCCTGCCAGGGCTTTGATAGACTGGGGTACATTTCTGTCAATACAACCAACAATAGCAGTAAAATCAATTTTATTTTCCTGAATGAACACCGCCAGAAGATGTTCAAAGCAATGGATGGTTTTTTTGCCAACAAAGATGGTTATGAGAAATTTGAAAGTAATCTCACCACTTTCTGTCTCTTATA
>CAXHHE010000356.1:0-3841 GCA_964016365.1 uncultured Bacteriovorax sp.
ACACAGAAGCCTTCGTCGGCAGCGTCAGATGTGTATAAGAGACAGTCTAAGCACAGAAGTGCGTCTCCTTTTCCTGAGACTTCTTCATAATTTTTAGAAAAATCAAATGAGGCATCTTTAAAGATCCCTTCTTTCGTTTCTCCCTTGAGGGCACGGTGAATGTAGAGAGATAAATCTTCGCAGGCCTTAATGCAGTTTAAAGGCGCGTGAGTCACTTTAGAACTAAGCCCAGCATACTTGATTGTGTCTTCGAGATTTTTAAAATAAAAAAGCGGCACAGGGGCCAGTCTCATCAGCGATCCATTGGTCGCTGGATCATCTACAGAACCCGCATAGATATCTTTATTTTCTTCGTATCTTAAAAGGGCCGCTTTGGTCGTATTGCCGATATCAAAGCAGTGACCAGTGCAACTCATATAGCCTTCGCGAAACCATTTAATATAGCGCTCGATCTGATCATAGGGATCAAAGCCATTTTTCTCCACTAAGCTCGTCCCCAAACAAAGGGCGAGAGAAGTGTCGTCAGTCCACTGCCCTTTTTTCAAATTAAAAGGTCCACCCGCCTGCATTTCTTCGACAGGAGGAAAACTTCCGCGAGCTTTAAACTCTACCGGAGCTCCCAAAGCGTCTCCGACAGCGAGTCCTAATAACGATCCTAAGAAGCGCGACTGTAGTGTTGTCATATTATGATTCGAACTTCGAAGGGCTTCTCATGAGCTTCGTGATCACTTCTCTTGGCTCAAGTCCATCGTATAAAACCCCATACACTCCATTAAAAATCTGAGCGCGGATATCAAAGCGCTCTGAAATAAAGTGGGCCGCTTTTGCTGTTTTATAACCTTCGACAACTGAACGTTGTGATTTAATGATTTCTTCGGCCTTTCTTCCCTTAGCGAGCTCCAGACCAAATGTTTTATTTCTTGAAAGATCCCCAGTTGTCGTGAGGATCAGATCCCCCATTCCAGAGAGACCATAAAATGTTTCCGGGCGGGCATTGTAGACGGCCCCAAAACGAAGCATTTCTGCAATCCCACGAGTGATCATCGCAGCTCTGGTGTTGTGGTTATAACCCAGACCTTCAATAACTCCTCCGGCAATGGCCAGGATATTTTTTAAGGCCCCACCCAGTAGCACCCCTTTAACATCATAGCTTGCTAAAACTTTAAATGAGTTCGTATTGACCATTGAGGATACACTTTCTAGCACTTGTTTTGACCTGCCGGCCAAAGTGACCAGCGTGATTTGATCCTGCATAATTTCGTGAGCGAAACTCGGCCCCGATAAAAAGCAGAATTGATCTTTAAAGTGCGGGTACATATCAAAGAACAAATCATCAGATAATTCCAATGTATCCGGATCAATCCCTTTTGAAAGAGACATGAGAGGAATTCCCTTGAGAAAATAGCCTAAGAAACGATCGTAGTTTTCTTTGAAGTATTCGCTGATACCGTTACTTGGAAGAGCTGAAACAATCAGTTCCATCTTTCCACCAATAGCATCCACTTCTTCCCACGAAAGAGCTGCATCGATATTGCTGGCAGTTTTTAAACCCGGAAGATAAATTGAGTTCTCTCCGGCCTTGATTGCATCGTAAATATCTTTAGAGCGAACTTTCAAAATAACTTTTTCAAAGTTCTGCGCTAAAACCTGAGCAATCGCTGTCCCAAAGGCCCCTGCCCCAATAACCAGTGCCACTTGTCTCTTCGTCGTACTCATAGAGAAATAACTCCTTTAATGGCCGCTGCACGCTCATAGACTTTTATGATGTCCTGACTCTGCTGCATCGTTGTCTTCCCGCTGACACTAATATAATTCCCGTTGGCCGAAGCTTTTTGTTCAATCTCCATTCCCTGAAGAATGAAAAGAATCTGGTGAACTTCGCTGATAGGAACAATAAACTTAAAAAGATACTCGGTCGGAAACTTCACAGTTTCATCGAGAACGAGCTTTAATTTATGTAACCTGTCTTCTAATGGGTTCATTAAAACTCCAGAACCTTCACAGGAATTTTCTGAGCGTAACGAACGATATCAATCACCTCGCGGGCACAAGCATCCCCGGCCTGGCGGTGAGTGATGTAATCTACAGCTTCCTGAATTTCATAACTGGCATTAGGCACCGTCGCCGTAAAGCCCGCGCGCTTAATAATAGGCAGGTCAATAAACTCATCCCCCATAAAAAGGATTTCTTCGTCTTTATAACCTTGGGCCAATATCTCTTTATAAGCTTCGCGCTTGTCTTCATTTCCAAAATAAGTGAATGAAAGTTTAAGGTTGTCGATAAAGCGCTTTCTCACGCCTTTTGAATCTCCACCTGAGATCACTCCTACTTTTAGTCCTGCTTCCATCAGCATTTTTAAACCGTGTCCATCCAGGGCGTGAGTCGTGCGGTTAAAACCGACGTCGTCTCCTTCCCATGAAATTTTTCCATCAGTTAAAATACCGTCGATATCAAAAAGGCAAACTTTGATTTTTTTAAGTTTGTCTTCGAATTTTTTTGCCGTCACTAGAAGTGACTTTTTCTCATCTAAAGGCTGGGCCATTACACTACCTCATAAATTCTAAGTAACTGCTCAACGATTCCCTTGATCTGATCAAGTGGAAGGCTTGTTGAAGCATCAGAAAGCGCCTTATCCGGATTAGGGTGACACTCCATAAAAATCCCGTCAGCTCCTGCTGCAACAGCTGCTTTTGCTAAAACTAAAATCTGCTCGCGCTTTCCGCCTGTCGCTGTCCCTAATCCTCCAGGTCTTTGCACACAGTGAGTGGCATCGTGAATCGCCTTAACTCCAAAGCTCTTCATGATCTGGAAAGAGGCCATATCAACCACCAGGTTGTTGTAACCAAAGCTCGATCCTCTTTCAGTTAAAAGGATTTGGCTCTTTGGTAAAAACGTCGTCGCTTTATCAACGATGTTTTTTGTTTCTTCTGGTGAAAGGAATTGTCCTTTTTTCACTTTTAGGATGCGCCCGTATTTAGCACATGCCTCTGCTCCGGCCGCAATCATGTCTGTCTGACGGCATAGGAAAGCTGGAACCTGAAGAACATCAACGACTGTTGCCAGCTTCATTGCCTGACTTGCTTCGTGGAAGTCAGTTAGGACCGGAAGACCGAAAGTGTCTTTTACTTTTTTAAGGATTCTCATCCCTTCATCAATTCCCGGACCTCTGTAAGAGTTAATTGATGTGCGGTTTGCTTTATCAAAGCTTCCTTTGTACGTCAGAGTGATTCTGTCTTCGAAAGGCTTAAGGTCTTTTACTAAACGCTCAGCAATTCCCAGAGCAAGCTCTTCGCTTTCTAGGACACATGAACCAATAAAAAGGTCTAATTTAGGTTTTGTCATAATTACTTCCTGTTTTTATCCGATTCCTCAATAAATGCTTTGAAAAGCGGATGAGGAGAAAAAGGTTTCGATTTAAATTCCGGGTGGTACTGGCTAGCGATAAAGAACGGATGATCTTTAAGCTCGACAACTTCCACTAAATTTAAATCGCGGTTAAAGCCTGAGACGACCAGACCTGCACCGATAAGTTTGTTCATATACATATTGTTGACTTCCAGGCGGTGGCGGTGGCGCTCCTGGATTTTATCACTGCCATAAACTTTGTGGGCCAGTGAATTTGGTTCCAGGTGACATTCATAAGAACCTAATCTCATGCTTCCCCCTTTTGAACCTGTGCTTGATTGACCTTCCATATAATGGATCAGGTGTTCCCCGCCGCTTTGGAATTCTTCAGATGTGGCATCCTTAATTCCGGCCACGTGGCGGGCAAATTCAATAACTGATAATTGAAGACCCCTGTCTCTTATACACATCTCCGAGCCCACGAGACGCTCAGTTA
>CAXHHE010000357.1:0-3838 GCA_964016365.1 uncultured Bacteriovorax sp.
AGACGGTCTTTTTTTGCACTATGCTTTTCATCCGTCAAAGAAATGCTTTTAAAAGTCTTTTTGATTTCGGCCGAAACTTTATCCTGAAAATCTCTGATGTTTTTTGCCAGGTTGAAATAATCAACCGGTTTTTTATCAGCAGAACTTTTATCTGATTCTTCTGTAGGCACAGCTTCAGTCCTTAAACTTTCTGATTCTTGGTGAGACTCTGGTTTAACAAAAAAAGGCTTACGGCTTTCCTCTACAGGAGCTTCTGTGATTCTTCGTTCTGATTGGAAAGATTGAGAGTTTGATTTTTTGGGTTGATCTTTGGAAGACAAGAGATAGGTCGTTGTGGCCCCCAATCCAAAGGAAACCAGGGCCACAACTAAAAGCTGAATCTTGCTATTCAACGCCCGCCCATTTTCTGGCGACTTTACCGATTGACCCTGCACCTAAAGTGACAACAATCGTCTTATCTCCCTTGTGCGATTCAATCACCTCAGGAAGTTTTTCGATATTTTCAATCTTCTTAGCAAAGCTCGGGTGAAGACGGTTAATGTCTTCAATCAAGCGCTCTGTTGAAATTCCATCAAGTGGGTTTTCGCTGGCAGCGTAGATTGGAAGTAAATAAAGTTGGTCAGCATCGTTAAAGCAATGAAGGAACTGATCCCAACAATCGCGCGTGCGAGTGTAACGGTGAGGTTCAAAGATCACGATCTTTTTATAATCAGGACGGGTGTCTTTGACAATTCTTAGAGTCGACGCAATCTCTGTAGGGTGGTGACCGTAATCATCTACCACTTCAAATGATCCTGCTTTATGCAGAAGCTGAAAGCGTCTTCCAACACCTTCAAGCTTTCCAACTGCTTTTGCTACATCTTTAAAACTCAATCCCATATGGATTGCCAGAGCTGTCGCTCCAAGGCTGTTTAGGATATTGTGGCGCCCAGGAAGATTGATTTTAAATCTCTCCATTTTTTCGCCTTTATAATAAACATCGAAACTTGTTTCAAAGTGACCAAACTCAATATTGCGGGCTTCGTAATCTGCCGCTGTTTCAATTCCAAACGTTACTGTTGGACGCTTCATTTCTGCTTTAAGCTTCATGAGTTTTTCATCGTGAGCATTGAGGGCCACCACTCCGTAGAATGGAATCTTATTGGCAAACTCTACGAAAGCACGGAATAAGTTTTCTTCCGTACCGTAGTGATCCATGTGATCGTTATCGATATTTGTAATAACTGACATCACTGGAGACAAAAGAAGGAAAGATCCATCTGATTCATCTGCTTCAGCTACCAGGTAATCACTTTGTCCAACTTTGGCGTGACCATCCAGGTTTTTTACAATTCCACCGATGATGTATGTCGGGTCCAATTTACATTCTTGAAGAATTGTCGCCAGAAAAGAAGTCGTAGTTGTTTTTCCATGAGTTCCGGCAACAGCAAGACCGTACTTTAAGCGCATAAGCTCAGCAAGCATTTCAGCTCTTCTGATAATCGGAATTCCTTCTTTTCTCGCGCGAAGCATTTCCGGGTTTGTTTCATTAACTGCAGATGTATGAACAACAACCGTTACGTCATTTAGGTTTTCTGCTTTATGGCCAATGTGAACTTCCGCTCCCATTTTTTTTAGTTTTTTTACGTTCGCTGATTCAGCTACGTCTGATCCTGAAACTTTATATCCTAAAGATAAAAGAACCTCAGCGATTCCACTCATCCCAATTCCACCAATTCCAACGAAGTGAATTTTTGCATGGTTTGGTTTTAGTGCCGAGTGATTGCGGAACATAACGAACTCCTAAAATGTATATGATCAAAACAGGGAGATTTAGACGTAAGCTTCTTCGTGCCCGCTCTCATCTCCGGTAGCTTTTCTTCTACCAGATGATTCTCTTTTTGGCCTGAAATTGTTTTCAACGCCCATAAGTTCATTGCGATAACCATTTATAACTGAGAGCAAAAGTCCTATCCCAAAAAAGTTACAGAGAAGCGATGACCCACCATAACTAACGAACGGAAGGTTCAATCCTTTTGTCGGAAGAAGACCTAGAACGACACCCATGTTAAGCAGGGCCTGAAGACCTAAAACGAAGACAATGGCCGACGCCATAATCACACCGATGCGGTCTCTAACCTGAAGCGCTAGTTTGAAACCAAAATAGATGAAAGCGACAAAAAGGCAGATCAGGAAAAAGACCCCGATAAACCCAAGCTCTTCCCCGATAACTGAGAAGATGAAGTCGTTGTGAGCTTCCGGAAGATAGAAAAGTTTTTCGTTACTGTTACCAAGTCCTTGCCCAAAAGCTGATCCGTTGGCGAAGGCCATATAAGATTGGATGATCTGGAAACCTGACCCTTGTGGGTTCTTCCATGGATCAAGATAAGTTAACATACGTTTTACACGGTACGCTTGAGAGAAGAGAACAAAAACTCCACCAACACCACCGGCAATCAGTGAGTAGTAGAAATACTTTCTTGGAAATGAACTCATAAAACAAACAAACGAGATCACGACGAAACAAATAAAGAATGTCCCGAAGTCCGGTTGTTTAATTAAAAGAGCTAGTGGCAGAAACAGAGTTCCCCCATGTTTCATACGCTCTTTATTATCCATCTTGTTCCAGTTTTCAAAAAACGAAAGCGCTGAAAGGATAACCGTGAACTTTACAATCTCACCCGGCTGAAGACTCATGCCTCCCATTGTTAGCCAACGGCTTGCACCTTTAGCCGAAGCTCCAATCCCTTTAACAATAGTCAGCGCCACAATAGCAGAAGCGGCGATGTTGACGATGTAACCGTACTTTAACCAGAAAGTGTATTTTGTTTTTGAAACACCAAAGGCCACACCAATGGCCAGGAAAAGATAGACGAGTTGGCGGATAATATAATGATAAGGACTGCCGAAATTTTCATTGGCCAGGATATAACTGGAAGACCAGACCATAATAAGTCCAATCGTAATAATAATCGCCAGCGTTGAAAGAAACGCTTTGATCAGCCTGTCTACATCATGAAGTTGTTCATCCATATGTATTAGGATAACAAAGATTTAAATGGATGGAGAAAATTTGTAGAAAAAAAGTGGAGTGGTCGGGTATACAAAAAAGCCTCCCGAAGGAGGCCTTTTTTATAATTGATAAACGAGTTTCTTGAAATAGTTCCCGCGCTCTTCGTAGTCGCGGAAGAAATCCGAAGCCGGGTTTCCTGGAGACAGAAGGATAACATCTCCTGTTCTCGATTTTTGGTAAGCAAACAGAACTGACTCTTCAAATGAACCGACAATGTAAGTCTGGTTATGATCGCCAAGAGCTCTGTTGAGTCTTTCTTTACACTCTCCAACTAAAACTAAAACGCGAGCGTTTCCGATCATGTCCTTGGCAAATGGATCGAAGTTAAGGTCTTCGTTGTCTTTACCACCAGCAATCAGAATAACTGGTTCTTTGAATGATTTAAGTGAAGCCAGCATTTCTGGCATAGTTTCAGCTTTTGAATCGTTGTAGAAGCTTACGCCGTTTTTCTCCATGATGAATTCCATACGATTTGGAATCCCTGGGAATTTCTCAATACAAGTTTGGATTGCATCGTCACTTACATCAAGGGCCTTACAAGCAGTCACCGCTGCCATTAGATTCTCGCGGTTGTTTTGTCCCACGATTCTCATTTTAGAAACTTTAAACTCTGAGTGGTAGTTGATGTTCGAGTGGATTCTTCTATCGTGGAAGTGAGTTCCCTGGATCTCGTTCATTACTCCAAGAGTTACGTATGAGCGGCGAGAGTACCAGTAAACCTGGCAGTTCGCGTTTCTAAAGCTGTCTCTTATACACATCTGACGCTGCCGACGAAGGCTTCTGTGT
>CAXHHE010000358.1:0-3829 GCA_964016365.1 uncultured Bacteriovorax sp.
TATTACAACTTGAGCTTTTAACAGCGTGACTGAATAGTTACGTCAGATATTTTTTGTTTGGGACCTTTCTCATCTTGAATTGAAGGCAGAGCCTTCAAAATCTTTTTTCTATATTTAAATTTTTAAAGAACAAAATCCAGCAACGAAGTGTTTCGTTCGTTTTTTCAGAAGCAGTTTGCTTGGCTGGTGAGAGGCGATAATATAGACACCCAATTAGATCGTCAATACTTTTTTCAATCTTTTTTTAAAAAAATTATTTTAAATTAAAACCTGCCTTTGAAGTCGCGTCAATTAAAGCCGTTTCTGCCTGCTTAAGTAGCTCAGAAGTTAGGGTCTGGGCCTCATCGGCAAGTGTCGCACGAATAGTTACAAATTTCTTATTTTCATTGGAGAAAATGTCTAAAATTTGCACTTCTTTCAGCTCTTTAAGCTTCACTTTTTTGCATGCTCCAAGAACCTCAGAAGCTAATGTTTCTGGGGCCGCAACTACAGTCCAATCAAATGTAGAAGATGGGAATTTGCTAAGTGGTTTATATTTAGTTTTATCTTTTGCTGAGAAATTCTCAAACATAGATAGATCAAAAAGGCAGATACACACGTGTCCTTTCACTTTAAGAGCGCGAAGAACCATTGGGTGTACAGAGAAAACAGCTCCTACAAACTTCCCCATCACTCTGATGTTTTGGAATTCGAAAGGATGATTCCCAATCCACTCTGTAGGAACAAGCGGGTTAGAAAACTTTGCGTTTCGCTCGTTGAATTCAGCAGAAAGATTAAGAGAAGAAAGAAGATTGTTAACGACGTTAATCATATCTACGTATGGATTCTTTTCTTTATCAGCGAAAACAGCACCTAGTTGTAGAGCTTCTTTCGCAAATGCTTTTTGGTCTTCTGTATAAGAGCGCCCTAACTCGAAGAAACGGAAACGATCGAAGTTCTTCGCGTTTGTTTCACACACTTCCAGTAAGCTTGGGATTAGGCTTGGTCTCATTAAGTTGTGATCTACTGAAAGCGAGTTTACCAGCTTTAGAGATGTAGATGCTGGCCATGAAACTTTCTTTAGAAGAGACTCTCCAATAAGCGGGTATGACATTGTTTCGAAAGCTTTCGCTTGAAGCACCATGAACTCGCGCACACGGCGCTGAACCTTTTGCATTTCAGTTAATTTCACTGGAGCAATGATATCTAGCGGGCTTCCTGGAGTGATGTTGTCGTAACCGATAATACGGCCCACTTCTTCAATCAGGTCAGCTTCTTGTTCGATGTCTTTTGTCGAGCGGTAGCTTGGGATTGTGACTAAGAATTTATCGCCTTGTTTTGTCGTTTCGAAATCAAGGTGAGAAAAAATATTAAGCAGACGCTCTTCAGTCAAATCAAACCCCAGGACTGTTTTAATTTTCTTAAGAGTTGTCTCGATTTTAAGAACCGGAATGCTGTTTAAATCAATCCCAGCGTATTCTGCTTTCCCCACAACCTCTGCTCCCGGGCAAAGCTCCAGGATCATTTCTACAGTTCTTAGAAGCGTTCTTTCTGTAAGCTTTGAATCCAGAGTTTTCTCGAAACGTTGAGAAGAGTCTGAACGAAGCCCCAGGCGAGTCGATGTACGGCGAACCATGGCCGGTTTCCAGTTAGCGACTTCGATAAAAATGTTTTTTGTTTTCTCACTTACACCTGAGTTTAGACCACCCATGATTCCGGCAAGAACCAGAGGGCCATTTGAATCAGAAATCACTGTATCACCAGCGATTAGTTTTCTGTCGACTTCATCAAGAGTCTTGAAAGTTGTTTCACTTGCTAGTTTTTTAATCACAACTTCGCCACCAGCGATCAGGTCGCGGTCGAAGATGTGCAGAGGCATACCAAGCTCCAGCATCACGTAGTTTGAAACATCGACGATGTTGTTGATGGAGCGAAGACCTGTGGCCTTCAGGCGGTTTTTAAGCCACTCAGGAGACTCGCCCACTGTCACGTTTTTCATTGAAAGACCAAAATATGAGATCCCGGCACTTTCACCGTCAAAACGGACACCAATTGGCGATTTTTCACTAGTGTATTTTTTCTTTAGGTTGTCACTCCACTCTTTTGTGAAGCGGTTTTTTAAAGGAATATCAAAAATCGTTGAGAACTCGCGGGCCATTCCGAAATGTCCCCAAAGATCTGGTCTGTGAGTCAGTGACTTGTTGTCGATGTCCAGGATGGTGTCCTTTTTCATCTTGAAATACGTCAGCATGTTTACCCCTAATGGAGCATCTGCCGGTAGTTCCATGATTCCTTCTGACTCTTCCGCGAATCCTAGTTCTTCTTCAGAACAAAGCATTCCTTCAGAAAGAACGCCGCGGATCTTTTTTGGCTCTAGTAAAAGGCCATTTGGAAGTTTAACCCCGATTGAAGCGTAAGGGATTTTGATTCCCACTTTTACGTTGCTTGCTCCACAGACAACTTTTCTCACATCGTTGTTGCCGATAGTGAAAGTGACCAGGTTAAGCTTGTCGGCTTCTGGGTGTTTTTCGAATGATAAAATTTCAGCGATAACGATTTTTTCAAGGTGCTCGCCTACTGTTTGCACGTCTTCAACTTCGGCAGTTGCCAGCGTGAATTTAGAATAGATGTCCTTGCTTGAAACATTTGGGACATCAGTGAAATCGCGAATCCAGTCTAGAGAAATTAACATATGTTTTCCTTACAAAATTAGAATAATTTAAATTGAGAGTTGAAACGAAGATCTCCACTTTGCAGGTGGCGGATGTCATCGATTCCGTATCTCATCATGACTAGACGATCTAGCCCCAGCCCAAAAGCGAATCCGTTGTATTCGTTTGGATCAATTCCTCCGGCCTTTAGAACGTTCGGGTGAATCATTCCACATGGAAGAAGCTCTACCCATCCGATCTGCTTACAAACTGAACAGCCCTTTCCTTCACAGATAAGGCATCTGATATCCAGCTCAAATCCAGGCTCAACAAACGGGAAAAATCCCGGGCGAAGGCGGACTTCAACGTCTTTTTTGAAGATTTCTTTCAGGATGGTCTTCATGAAATAAATCAGGTTCGCTACCGAAATGTCTTTTCCAACCATCATCCCTTCAAGCTGAGTGAAAACCATTTCGTGAGAAGCATCTGTTCTCTCTGAACGGAATACCACTCCCGGAGCGATGAATCTGAAAGGAGGTTTGCGTGAAAGCATCCCGCGCACCTGAATATTTGATGTGTGAGTTCTTAGTAAATATTTTTTTGTATCAGCAGGAGTTGTATGCGGGTCGTGGAACCAGAAAGTATCCTGCATATCGCGGGCAGGGTGATCTGCCGGAATATTGAGAGCTTCAAAGTTGTGGAATTCATCTTCGATGTGTGGGCCATCTAAAACATCAAACCCCATTGAAAGGAAGATGTCTTCAATTTCCTGCTGGATGATTGTTCTTGGGTGGAAACCACCACTCTTTATTGTTTTTACCTGAATGTTGTCAGTTAAAGAAATATCGATTCTATCTTCAGCTAATTTTTTATTGATCTCTTCAACTTCGATTTTTGAAAGCTGAAGGTTACACTGATCGTTGATAAAATCTTTAAGTTCGTTAGCTCTTGGTCCGAAAGTTTTTCTTTCTTCCGGGTTCATATCTTTGAGCGATTTAAGCATTTCAGAGACAACGCCGGTCTTTCCAACGAATTCTGATTTTAAATTGAGAATGTCTGCTTCTTTTGTAAGTGGGGCAAGCTTGGCAAGAAAGTCTTGTTTCGCTTTTTCTAGATCGTGGGCCATGAATTTTTACCTTTGATGTAAGAGGGTCGTGTTAAAGGCGAAATATTTACATGAGGCCGCGAATTTGGCAAGG
>CAXHHE010000359.1:0-3821 GCA_964016365.1 uncultured Bacteriovorax sp.
TCACTCTCCTAGTTTCTACCCTGTAGGTTTAAGACTTCATGTCGAGGCCAGAAGTGGGCAATCATACATTAACCTTTACCCGGTTCTTTCAATCTTCTCGCAAAGCGTGAAGATCGAAAAAACTCGTGTCGACACTCAGCTTTTTGCACCAATGACTGAAGCTAATCTATCACCAATTGCCGGAACCTTAAGTATCGAAGGCTTCTTTGAATTTAAATCGGGAACTCTTCACGATGGTGAAGTGGATATCGTTTCACGCAACTTCTCTCTTCCTTCTCAAAACATCAAAGGGTTCGAGCTGACTCAAATCAACCTGGAAACCCTGAATATCTCTGCGCACTTTCAGGATGCCAACAACATTTCAATCGACCGTATTCAAATTGGTAAAAATAACGCTCCTGTTGAACTAAATCTAAAAGGCAAGGTCAAAGTTAACGAAGCAGACTTCATGGGATCGATGCTTAATCTAAGCGGGAACATGAAACTTACCAACTATATCCTGACGAACTTCGCCTTCTTAAAACTATTCTTGCCTGAGTCAAATACCAGTGGTAATTATCAGTTAAAGGTCAATGGACCTCTTAGAAACCCTGGTGCTCCTCAAATCCTGTAAGACGTATGCAGACACAACAGCTCGAAAAAATGCTCGCTCACCATTTAGCGGGTAACCTTCCTCACCACGCCATTAAAGACGTTTATGAATACGCTGTGCTTCCTGGTGGAAAACTTTTTCGTCCACATCTGGTCTGGTCCGTTTTTTCTGATTTAAACCCGGAAGGATTTCTGGCCTCAAAAGAAAACTTAAATTCTAACCATGCTAAACTCTCTTCTGGCGTGGAATTTCACCATACATACACTTTGCTTCACGATGACCTGCCGGCGATGGATAATGACCTCACAAGGCGTGGAAAGCCGTGCACGCACATTGCTTATGGTGAATGGCAGGCCCTGCTTGCTGGAGATGGTCTTTTAAATATTTCTTATCAACTGCTTTCAAAAATCAATCACCCGAGATCTCAGGACCTCTTTAAGTTTTTTAGCTGGGCACTTGGCCCAAAGGGATTGATTCACGGCCAGGTTTTAGATCTTTCTCATGAAATGACAAAATCTTTTGCCAATACTCTTCGCACTCACGAACTAAAGACGGCCCGCCTGATTCAGGTGGCGATTCTTGGAAGTGCGCTCATCTCTCTTTCAAAAAAAGACGCAAAAAAAGAAAAAGCTCTCTGGAGATACTCAAGACTCCTTGGTGTGAACTTTCAGCTTATTGACGACCTTTCTGAGCTTGCAGAAAGTGAGCTCTCTCAGCATGAGCTGGATGTAAATCCATGGCTTCGTTTTGGCAATGAAAGCCTCCAAGAGACGTCTCGCGGTCTTTCTGAGTTCGCTCGCCTCTCGGGTGAATTAAAATTAAACAATACAGATAAAATCGTGGCAGATTACTACGGTAAAATGCTTTCGATTATTGAACCGAACCTAAAAACAATCAATGGTCACTTAAAAGGGAAACTGGATCTAGCTCCAGTGATTCTTATGATGAAGACCTTCGGTAATGTGTAAAATCTCTTGAAGTTTTGACTTAGCGGCCATCAACTTTTGGAAATCAGATTCAATCAACACTCTTTTAGTCATTGAAGGAGTCGCAGTTTCGCGAATAGCTTCTTTTTGCGATGTTCTTTCTGGATAGGCAGGGGCTTCCGGGATCATGTCGTTTGCCAGGAATTCATCTTCATGAAGAGCTTCATCGTCTTCGAATGAAAAGTTATCGGCAAAACTTGCTTCAACAAGAGACTCGCGAGGCATAAGAATTTTCATCTCTGCCTTCGCGCGCTCAATTGTCATTTTATCTTCGAATAGTAATTTTTTGATGAGAAGGATCGCTTCGATATCGCGATGCTCGTAAAGTTTTTGTCCTGATGAAGAAGTCATTGGAGCAATCTCTGTGAACTCTGACTCCCAAAAACGTAAAACATAAGATTTTACACCAGTGAGCGCACAAACTTCATTGATCTTGAAGGAAGATTTGTTGGGAATTTCAATTGGTCCAAACATTAATTATCCTCTGCCCTATTCTTCAGAACAACGACTAATCGTTGTCTTCGTCCTCAGGTGAAAAGTCCATATCGTCATCACCATCATCAGTGTTCGACATGAATGAGCTTAGAGCTCTTGCCGTTCCTTCTTTCGGAGGAAGTGACTTATTTTCATTTCCTTTTTCATCCAGACGGTGAGCATATCTCATTGTGACATCTTCTTTAAGCACTTGTGAAGGCTTAAAAGTCAAAACTCTTCTTGCAGAGATATCCATTGCTTCACCTGTTTGCGGGTTACGCCCTACACGTGTTGCCTTGTCTCTGATGGAAAAATTTCCAAAACCAGATATCTTTACCTTCTCTCCTTTTGAGAGAGTATCTTTGATTACTTTAAATACGAGATCAACTAAATCCGCTGCTTCTTTCTTCGAGAAACCAGCTTCTTTATACACTCGTTCAACGATGTCGGCCTTCGTGAGACTCATTATCTTCCTCCATGAAAATTATGTGCGCCATAAACCATATATTAGCAGGTTAACTTAGAAGGTCATTTTTTTCTATAAAAAAATTCAAGGTTTTACGTTTAATCGAGCTACTCGCTCAACTATTTGCGCTTAACTTTCTTTTTTCCTGACTCTTTTTCAATTTTTTTCTGCTGATTGGCCTTCTCAGTGTCTCTTTGCTTCATCCAGGCCGTAAGCTTCTCGTCCACTTCGCGAAGTTCTTCGATAAGTTTCTTTTCAACCAGGGTCTTTGACTTAGCAATTTTGTCAAATTCTTTAAGAGAGGCCGAATCATCCTTCACCATAAGCTGACGTTTCTCAACTTCTTCTTTGGTCATACGGTAGATCGGCATGTCGGCCAGGTACTCAGCAAACGTGAATTTCTTTTTATCAAGATACTCAACGTAAGATTTTCTGTTGGTCGATTTTGTCGCTACTTCGTATTCTTTTTCTTTGATGAAGCGGATGATTTCGTTGTTTTGACGGATCTTTTTCTCAAGATCTTCCACCATTAATTCATAACGGCGCTTAACAACTTCAAGTCTCTTTGCCCCGAAGATCTCGATGATCTCTTCCGGCGCATTGAAGATTCTTACTCCGCGCTCAGAAATAAGCGTATAGTTTGGAACCAATGTTGAAGCTGTCGACATTTTCTTAATAACGTCTTCCAGTTTTGGCTGCTGACCTTTCTTGAAGATCAGTTCGATCTTGATGTCGTTGTTAACTGAAGAGTCGATAAAGTCTTTGATATAATCTTCATCAATGAACTTAGTTAAATAACGATAAACTTTCGCAGCATCGTATCCGCGAGGAAGTTCAGTGATGTAAATTGATCCGTGAATTTCTTCGAATTTCATTCCGAAAACAAGACGGCCTTTTTCATCAACTTCAATTTTGTTTTTGTAAGTGTGAACGTAACTCTTAAGCTTTTTTGCTTTCCCTGTCTCAATGTACTGGATAAGTGAGTTTACCAGGTCTGAGTGGTGGAAGCTTGGAATGACAGATGAGAAACCTGTCCCGATTCCTTCCGCTCCGTTCATAAGCATGATTGGAAGTTTTGGAAGAAGACAAACTGGCTCCATAACTTTTTCATCGTAGTTTGGAACCATGTCGACCTGGTTCATGTCATCAAATAACAAAAACTCAGTCATTTTTCCAAGTTTACATTCGATATAACGTGAAGCTGCCGGAGCAGTTTCCATTCTTTCACCGAAGTACCCTTTTTTATCAATCAATGGATAGTTGTTTGAGAAGGTATAGTCCTGGGCCATGTTAACGATGGCCG
>CAXHHE010000360.1:0-3813 GCA_964016365.1 uncultured Bacteriovorax sp.
TACACAGAAGCCTTCGTCGGCAGAGTCAGATGTGTATAAGAGACAGAGTGAAGGAAGTGAACCAAGATTTAATCCAAGCCCGGCTATCACAGTCTCACTGTCGATATACTGAGCGAGAATCCCGCCACATTTCTTTCCTTCTGCTGTTAAAAGATCATTCGGCCATTTCAAAAAGATAGAAACACCATATTCTTGTTTTAAAAATTCTGAAGTGAGTACACCGATTTCAATTGGAGTGAGTGTCGGAACTAGATTTGGCTTCATGGTGAAACTCATGGCAATAGCGTTTGCATAGGAATCCCATTGGCTTCCCTTGCGTCCAATTCCAAGAGTTTGTTCACTGGCACTGATAAGGATTTCGCTGTCGTGACCTTGAAGCTCGACGAGATTATCCTTCAGATAAATCTGAGTGGAGTGAATTGAATTAAAATGCGTATGATACATTGTAATTTAGTCTTTTTCCGGCTTAAAATGTGACCTAAAACTAACTCAAAGGAAAAATAATGTCATCTTTTGCTAACCTTATTTCCCGCACACAACCAAGAAAGATTCAATACACTGTAAATCCTAACCCTTATGCGAAAGGATCAGTTATTGTCGAGTGCGGTAATACTAAAGTTTACGTGACAGTAACTGTAGATGAAGGTGTGCCTCCATTCTTAAAAGGAAAAGGAGAGGGATGGCTGACTGCCGAATACTCAATGCTTCCCTCTGCGACACACTCTCGCAATAAGAGAGAAAGAAATGGAGCGAGTGGAAGAACTCAAGAGATCCAAAGATTGATCGGAAGATCATTGAGATCAGTGATCGATTTAAAAAAACTAGGTGAGCGCACAGTTCAAATCGACTGCGACGTTATGGTGGCTGATGGTGGAACAAGAACAACGTCTATCTCCGGAGCTTATGTTGCTCTATCTTTAGCAATGAAAAAACTGATTGCTGAAGGACTTCTAAAAGAAAGCCCACTTACTGATCAACTAGCGGCGATCAGTGTCGGGATCAACAAAGAAGGAAAGGCGATTGCTGATCTTAACTACGAAGAAGACTCAAGCTGTGAAACAGATATGAACATCGTCATGACGAGTTCTGGAAAATTCGTTGAAATCCAGGGGACTGCAGAAGGCGCACCTTTTTCACACGACCAAATGCTTGCTCTTATTGATTGTGCAAAAGAATCACTAAAGACTGTGTTTGCTAAACAAAATGAGATTTTAGCCTAATGGAATTACTACTCGCTTCAGGGAATGCTCATAAGGCAGAAGAGTTCTCTGAACTCTTTGACCCAAAAATTTTAGTCGTTAAAGCTGCACCTGAAAAAATAGATGTAGTGGAAGATGGATTGACTTATTTTGAGAACGCTCTTCTTAAGGCGAAAGCTTACTACGACAAGTTTAAAGTGCCGGTGATCGCTGATGATTCCGGCCTTAATGTGCAAAGCCTTCCAAATGAATTAGGGCTTCATTCGGCCCGTTTCGGTGGTCCTGGGCTCACTGACCGCGAGCGCGCAGAGCTGTTGCTTAAAAAAATGGACGGAGTAAGTGCTCGCGAAGCCTATTTTAGCTGCGTCCTTTGTGTGTACTTCAGTGAAAAAGAGATCTTTTACTTTGAAGGCCGCCTAAACGGCAGCATCGGATACAGTTACCGAGGCTCAACAGGTTTTGGTTATGACCCGGTCTTTATTCCAGCAGATAAGGCCGAAGAAGGGCTCACAGTCGCGGAACTACATGAATGGAAACAGAAAAACTCCCATCGCGCGGTCGCCACGGCCATGCTTTCGAAGTTCCTGGCCCAAAGAAATTAGAAAAAATCTTTGCCAATTAATGTTTCATGCCATATATATGGAGCCTATCTTTTTTGATTTTCTAATCGTCGGAGCGTAGCGCAGTTTGGTAGCGCATCTGCTTTGGGAGCAGAGGGTCGGAGGTTCGAATCCTCTCGCTCCGACCATTTAGAAATCTCTTTTTTCCTTTATGAATAATCTACAATCTTTAAAACAATGGCTGCCCTCACTAGGTTTGGGTTTTGCTGGATTTATTTTCGTTACGACGGAATTTATTCCCGTTGGTCTCCTTCCTGAGATCGCGGAAGGAATCCAAAAAAGTGAAGCTTTCATTGGGCTGATGATGACTATCTATGCTTGGATCGTAGCGACGATGTCGCTTCCGATGACAGTGTGGAGTGCTCGTTTTAACCGCAGAAAACTTCTTTTAACTCTTCTTGTTTTATTTATCTTTGCTCATGCCATCGCGATGACGGCAACTAATTTTCCAGTACTCATGCTTTCGCGAGTTGTGATCGCTTTACTGCATTCGATTTTCTGGTCGATTACCATTCCACTTGCTGTTCGAGTGGCCCCTTCTGGAAAAGAGACGCAGTCTCTTGCTCTTGTTTCAACCACGACAACATTGGGAAGTATTCTGGGAATTCCACTGGGAACTTCCATTGGTCAGATCTTTGGATGGCGCTGGGCCTTTGGTTCAATCGGCATTGGGGCCTTAGTTGTTTTATGCAGTCTTTATAAAACTTTTCCCAATTTAAAAAGTCAGAACTCAGGAAGTTTTAAAAGTGTACCAGGTCTCTTTAAAAATAAAGTCATCGCTCTTATTTACCTGGTGACTGCGATTTCAATCACCGGGCATTTTACAGCATTCACTTACATCAAACCTTATTTAAGAACGATCGGACATTACACTCCAAACAACATTGTCTTTATTTTGTTTGTGTTTGGGTGTTCAGGAATTATTGGAAGTGTTATAGGTGGAAAAGCACTGGCCTTCTCACTTCGAAAACCTCTCTTGATAGCTCTTTCTATTATGGGATTGAGTCTTCTTCTATGGAATATTTTTACTTTCTCCATCGTTGCCCTGGCAGCATTATGCCTATTCTGGGGAGCTTCCATGTCGGTCATGGGGTTAGTGTTTCAAACAGCAATTGTTTCTTCAGCTCCGGATGCTCAGGATGTGGCCGTATCGCTTTATTCGGGGATCTTTAATATTGGAATTGGCTCGGGTGCTTTAATAGGCAGCTTGGTGTCATCTAATTACCTGGAGAGTGTGGGCTATTTAGGGGCTGGATTCTTGGTTCTAGCGCTCCTCATTAGCTTAGCGATTCCTTTTCATACAATTAAAAAGACATTTGGCGGGGGAGCAACTTTCCATTAAAATAACTGGAGAAAAACCCCTTTAAAGCGAGATGTTTTATGTCTGCTTTTACCTATACCAAAAGACAAAAGTGCCACGCCACTAACAAAGTTGCGAGTGAAAAAATCAAAACAGCTAAAGCTGTTTGTGGCAAATGTGGAAGTCCACTGCATTTTCATCACCATGTTTCTGAAGTTGATAGTATCGGCATGGGAAAACTCATTTCTCAATCCACCTTACCTGTGGTCGTCGACTACTGGGCCCCATGGTGTGGCCCGTGCAGGGCCTTTGCTCCGACTTATGAAAAAGCTTCAGAAGAATTTGCTGGGCGAGTGGTTTTTGCCAAAGTTAACACTGAAAATTTTCCGGATGTTTCATCCCAATTAAATATTCGTGGTATCCCGACATTGATCATCTTTAAGAATGGAAAAGAGGTTCAGAGAATTTCTGGCGCCCTTCCTCCAGATCAATTTTCAAGATGGTTATCTGCTTACATCTAACCGAGGTTCTTTATGGCACGTAAAAAAATTCCTGGAACAACTCTAGAAGTTGAAAATATTTTTTGCATCGGCAGAAACTATGTTGAGCACGCTAAAGAATTAAATAATCCTGTGCCAGCTTCACCTGTCGTGTTTATTAAACCTACATCTGTCTCTTATACACATCTCCGAGC
>CAXHHE010000361.1:0-3795 GCA_964016365.1 uncultured Bacteriovorax sp.
ACAGAAGCCTTCGTCGGCAGCGTCAGATGTGTATAAGAGACAGGTCTAGAAAAGCTTGGGATTATCAAAATTGATATTCATTATAATGATTTAATTAAAATTGCACATGCTCGCTCAAGAACAATGCTTGCAGTTCTCCTGGGCATTTTTATACTGATTTTCCTTATTCAATTCCTCTATCTAAGAGAATTTCTCATCAAGCCTCTTTCTGATTTCGAGAAGGCCATTTCTGAGATGAATGTTTACGCCGACATCAAACTCAAGGAAGACCCGAATCATGTTTTTGAAATCGCTAACCTTACCAAGACCTTCAACCAGATGGGTGAAGAACTCAAAAATAGTGCCGGCATTATCAATCAACAACAAATGCAAATGATCAATGTCAGCAAGATGTCACCTCTGGGTGAAATGGCCTCAGGCGTGGCCCATGAAATTAACAATCCACTTATGATCACAACTGGTTTTTTAGAACGCATTCAAAAGGCAGTCCAAAGCGATCCTGATAAGTATTCTGAGATTGCGATGCACACTGAAAAGGCGCTTAAAGGAACTCAGCGTGTAGCAAAAATTGTCAAAGGACTCCGAAGCTTCGCCCGCAATGGAAGCAAAGATCCAATGCAGGAAGTAGAAACGGAAAAAATCATTTCAGAAACACTGGAACTATGTTTTGAAAGATTTAAGTACGGTGAAATTCAACTTCAGATTACGAAGATAGTAAGTGGGAAAATCATCTGTCGCGAGTCTCAAATCTCTCAAGTCCTTTTAAATCTTCTTAACAATGCGTATGATGCTGTGACTGAAATGCCATTAAAAGATAAGTGGGTTAAAGTTGAAGTGACTGAGTCAGATGTTCATAACAACATTCTTATTTATATTACTGACTGCGGCCCTGGAATCCCAAAAGATATTGCTTCTAAAATTCTTGAACCGTTTTTTACGACGAAAGAAACAGGTAAAGGCACGGGCCTTGGACTCTCTATCTCAGTTGGTATTGTCGAAGAGCATGGGGGGAAGCTATACCTCGATCACGGTCATGACAATACACGTTTTGTTCTTGAATTGCCTAAGGCCTAGGAGCTCCTATGAAAATCGAAGCCGACACCACTGCCATTCGAACTGCCCTTTGGAGGGCCATGCACAAACAAGTCGACTCACCTCCTTTTATCATCGATGATGAAATCGGTTTAAAATTAATAGCACCTCCTTCTGACTGGAGAGAGCGCCCTGATATGCATCCAATGGGGACAAGAGGTTATCGCGCTTCAATCGTTGCCCGCGCTCGCTTAATTGAAGATCTCGTCGAAGAAAAACACAACAAAGAAGGTGTTGATCAATATGTCATGCTGGGTGCTGGTCTGGACACCTTTGTTCAGAGAAGACCTGAACTGGCCATCAAACTTAATGTTTTTGAAATCGATAAGCCGAGTGCTTCTGGCTGGAAAAAAGAACGCTTACTTGCCTCAGAATATGGCATTCCTGCTTATCTACATTTAGTTCCAGTCGATTTTGAATCCAATGAATCATGGACGAAACAATTACAGAGCAATGGCTTTGATAGGCAAAAACCTGCAGTGATTACTTCTACCGGCGTGACATTGTATCTTACAAGAGAGGCCATCATGGATATGCTTAAACAAGTCGCCTCTTTTGCTCCTGGTTCGACTTTTGCCATGACTTTCATGCTTCCTGCTGAAATGGTTCCAGCTGATGAGCGCCCGGCCTATCTCATGGTTCAGGAAAGGGCCCGTGCTGCCGGCACACCTTTTTTAAGTTTTTTTCATCCTGATGAGATGCTCGCGATGGCACGCGAAGCGGGATTTAAAAAGATTCAACATGTTTCTACTGAAGACATGAAGAAGAGATTCTTTAATAATCGAACAGACGGATTAATGACTGCCACCGGTGAAGAATTTCTTATCGTAACGACCTAAATTATTTTTTCATGCAAACGGCATAAGCTGTACTGGTTGAACACTCCATGCTCACAGTCCAGGAAGTCGTAGACGAAGGATAATTTTGAGTCGCGAATCGATGCTCTTCAGGACAGCCACAAGACGCATTAAAGATATAACCACCACCGACGACTGTATAGCCAGCAGGGCAATAGGCCGTGGAGTTTCCACGGCATGAAGAAACAGAGCCATTCACAATCGTTACATCGCCAGCTCCCCCTCCAGAATTTTTCCAGACGGAACCATCACAGTATGCGGGCTGACCATTAGAACTATTATATCCCTGAGCTCCAATAACAGTGCACCCACTCCCAACAGTAACAGCGCCCGGGCGAATAGTACCGGCCACTTCCAATTTCGCATTCATTGGGCTTGTCGTTCCTACGCCAACATTTCCGTTGCTGTAGTAAATGTTGTTAATGTTGGCGCCGGTTCCGCGAAGCCAGATATCACTTGTCCCCGTTGATGTTGCTCGACAAGAAGTCACTGCACCCGGAGACCCTGTGTAGGTAATATTGATTTTTTTAATGACTTCTGCCGCGCCTGCTGTTCCCTTTAAGATGGCCTTGTTGTTAAAATGAACATCAAGCACTCCATCTGGTGCAGCTCCTGAAAATGCATAAGAATTAATTTTAATATTGGCGTTCCCATATCCATTTGCTGGAGCATTGGAGTCGGTTTTTATGTAGTACTTACTATTGATATTTGTAGGTGTTGCTGTCGAAATCAATGTCGCAAGACAGACTGCAGGATCTGACAGAAGCCCATTAATCTCATTGGTGATCATGCTCACTTCATTGTCAAAAGAGTTCTTAGCTACGCTTTTAGTTTGGGTTTTAGTCAGTTGTAAGCCGACATAGGCCAATCCGGCCAAAGCGGCAGCCGCAATCATAATCTCAACGAGAGAAAATCCTTTATTCTGTTTCATCCATGCGCCTATTGGTAATTATGCAATCTTTTAATTATTTCTTGAATCCGGAGCAAGGTCAACCACGATCATGTTCAATTTCTCTAAAGGAGTTAGGCCGGTTGGATTCGTTGCCAGTCAAAAACGCCTGGGACGGCCGACCTTTCTTTCGGGTCACTTTTAAGTGTCCAATTTCATGGTAAAGCCCTAAATACCTGCAACATGAGCATGCATTAAATAAAATCTTAGTTACAATTTATAAGTACAAACCCACTGATATGGAGTTCTCTTGAAAAAAACCACCCTACACTCATTTTCGATTGTGCTCTTCTCGCTTGTATTCACCCTTCATTTATCTGCTGCTGATAATGGTGATCTCATTGAAAAAGATGAGAAGTACCAAAAAGCAAATAAGGAATTCGAACTCATTCTCAAAGCGGCCCAAGATGTAGGGGCCGCTGAATGTAAAACAGACAAAGGAGAACTTCCAAGATCTGCCTACCTTTGGTTTAACGAAGGAAAAAGGCTCTTAGGAAATGAAGAGAGAAATTACAATCTTTTTAATTCTGAAATCGCCCGCATCCAAAAAAAGATGCAGACAACCGGAGGCAGTGAGCTTCAGGCAGAGTCCCTCTTAATTCTTTCTCAAATCCACACTCTTGAAATTAATTTTCTAAACGGTAGAAATGGACGAATTCAGGCAAGAAAAGACTTTATGACTGAATTTAAAAACGCCAAAATATCTGCCCAAAGTGAAGAAAAAAAGTGGCTTAAAACTTTTGATACAACGGTAATGGAAGAAGGACTTCAAAATGCATTATCAGTAGCTCAAAAGGCCTGCGACGATAAAATTAAAGGATGTGAAGAGGCCAAAACTCAAATCCAGCTGAGCCTGTCTCTTATACACATCTGACGCTGCCGACGAAGGCTTCTGTG
>CAXHHE010000362.1:0-3795 GCA_964016365.1 uncultured Bacteriovorax sp.
ACACAGAAGCCTTCGTCGGCAGCGTCAGATGTGTATAAGAGACAGGACTAAACCATGTCCGAAGTGTGGATCAAAAGATTCATACACAGACGTTCGTCAATTCAACCTAATGTTTAAAACTCAAATGGGAGCGATGGAAGACACGTCTTCTATGGTTTACCTAAGACCAGAAACGGCTCAAGGGATTTTCGTAAACTTCCTTAACGTTCAAACGACGATGAGAAAAAAACTGCCATTCGGTATTGCTCAAATCGGGAAAGCGTTTAGAAATGAAATCACTCCAGGTAACTTCATTTTCAGAACTCGTGAATTCGAACAAATGGAAATGCAGTATTTCGTAAAACCAGGAACTCAAAAAGAGTCAATGGAAGCTTGGAAAGAAATCCGTTGGAAGTGGCACCTTGAAAACGGTCTGCGCGCTGAGAAGATCAAGTGGGCACCACACGGACCAGATTCGCTAGCTCACTATGCTGACGCAGCAACAGACATCGAATATGAATTCCCAATGGGATGGGGAGAGATGGAAGGGATCCACTCTCGTACAGACTTCGACTTAAAACAACACCAGGAATACTCTGGGAAGAACATGAACTACGTTGATCAAGTGAACAACGAAAAATATCTTCCATACGTAATTGAAACATCGGTTGGTGCTGATAGATGTTTACTAGCAATCATGTGTGATGCTTACAGATTGGAAAACGAAGGTGATGCGGACAAGGAAAGATCTGTAATGAAATTCCACCCGGCCCTTTCTCCAATCAAGACTGCCATTCTTCCGCTTTCTAAAAAATCAGAGCTGGAAGAAGTGTCGACAAAGCTATTTGAAGATATCGGTGGCGTTTATAAATCAGAATACGATGTAGCGGGAACAATCGGAAAACGTTACAGACGTCAGGATGAAATCGGAACTCCATTCTGTATTACAGTAGACTTCGATACTCTTAACGACCATGCAGTAACAGTTCGCGACCGCGATACAATGGTTCAAGAGAGAATCGCAATCGCTAACGTACAAAATTATTTAAAAGATAAATTTAAGTTTTAATTTTAGTTTAAGGCCTCAATTAATCGAGGCCTTTTTAACAACAAGGGAAAGTATGACAAAACAATGGGTGTATCTCTTTAGCGCAGAAAAGACCGAAGGGAACAAAGACATGAAGGATCTTCTTGGTGGAAAAGGTGCCAACCTTGCCGAGATGTGTTCTTTAAAACTAGCCGTTCCTCCAGGATTCACAGTTACGACAGAAGCTTGTCTTGACTATGAAAAAAATGAAAAGGCTATTAACCAAGACGTAAAAGCTCAGGTGTTAAAAGCAATCGCAGAAGTTGAAAAACTTACTGGGAAAAAATTCGGTGACAATGCCAATCCACTTCTTTTCTCTGTTCGTTCAGGGGCCCGCGCTTCCATGCCAGGGATGATGGACACAGTTTTAAACCTTGGTCTTAACGATCAGTCTGTTTTAGGTTTAGCAAAACTAACAAACAACGAAAGATTCGCATGGGACTCATACAGACGTTTCATTCAAATGTACGCAAACGTTGTTATGGATTTCAATATCTCGCTTCTTGAAGCGACAATGGAAGATTTAAAGGAAGCTCGTGGAGTTCACGACGATACTCAGCTTTCTGCTGGGGATTTAAAAGAACTAGTTACTGTTTTCAAAAAAATCATCCTTGAAGAATCAGGGGAGTCATTCCCAACTGATCCAATGGAACAATTATGGTTAGCTATAGCAGCAGTATTTAACTCTTGGGGAAATCCAAGAGCAGTTAAGTACCGCGAGATTTACGACATTCCTCACAACTGGGGAACAGCTGTAAACGTTCAATCAATGGTATTTGGTAACATGGGTGACGACTGCGCGACTGGTGTATGTTTTACCCGCGACCCATCTACTGGTGAAGCGAAGTTTTTCGGTGAGTACCTAATCAATGCTCAAGGTGAAGACGTTGTAGCAGGGATCAGAACTCCTCAACCAATCAACAACTTCTCTAAAAACGACTCGAACAAAAACTTCAAGACTTTAGAAGAAGCTATGCCAAAGGCATTTGCTGAATTAACTGAAGTTTACAAAAAACTTGAAGGTCACTACAAAGACATGCAGGACATCGAGTTTACAATTGAAAACAAAAAACTTTATATCCTTCAGACAAGAAACGGAAAGAGAACGGCAGCCGCTGGAATCAAGATTGCCGTTGATCTTGTAAGCGAAGGGATCTTAACAAAACAAGAAGCTCTTCTTCGTGTAAACGCTGAAGACCTAAACCAACTTCTTCACCCACGTCTGGACCCGAAAGCAACTAAGAAAATGATTGCAAAAGGTCTTCCAGCGTCTCCAGGTGCTGGAGCTGGTATCATTGCTTTTTCTTCTGAGCGCGCTCACACGCTTGCTGAAGAAGGGAAAAAAGTTATCCTGGTTCGCCAGGAAACATCGCCAGAAGACATCGCTGGTATGGTGGCTTCTCAAGGGATCCTAACGGCACGTGGAGGGATGACTTCTCACGCGGCGGTAGTTGCCCGCGGAATGGGGAAACCATGTGTAGCTGGATGTTCTGCTCTTATGATTGACTATGCAGCCGGCACATTAACGGTTGATGGTAAACGCTACAAAGAAGGTGATTCATTAACAATTGATGGGGGAACAGGGGAAGTTATCGAAGGAATCGTTCCAACGATCGATGCAGCTATTACGGCTGACTTTGCGACTTTCATGCAATGGTCTGATGAATATAGAAAACTTGGCGTAAGAACAAATGCTGACACTCCAGAAGACTCAAAAGTAGCAGTTAAGTTCGGCGCAGAAGGTATTGGTCTATGCCGTACAGAACACATGTTCTTTGAAAAAGACAGAATCCTTGCTGTTCGTGAAATGATTTTCGCAAACACACTTGAAGATAGAAAAAAAGCACTGGCAAAAATTCTTCCTTTCCAAAGAGAAGATTTTGTCGGGATTTTCTCTGCACTTAATGGTCTTCCAGTGAATATTCGTCTACTGGACCCACCTCTTCACGAGTTCCTTCCTCATACGCAGGAAGAGAAAAAAGAACTTGCTGATAGTTTAGGTCTTGATATGAAAACGATTGAGCACAGAGGTGAGCAGCTTCACGAGTTCAACCCGATGTTAGGACATAGAGGATGCCGTCTGGGGATTACATTCCCGGAAATTTACCGCATGCAAGTCCAGGCCATTGCTGAAGCAGCAGTGATCTGTACAGAAAAGGGAATGACTGTTCTTCCAGAGATCATGATTCCTCTTGTTGCTGTTGAAGGTGAATTAACAATCCTTAAAGAAGACGCTATCAATGAAGTTGAGCGCGTATTCAAAGAAAAAGGAAAGAAAGTTAAGTACAAAGTTGGAACAATGATCGAGCTTCCAAGAGCAGCGATCATGGGTGGACAAATTGCTAAGCACGCTGAGTTCTTCTCGTTTGGTACAAACGACTTAACTCAAACGACGTTTGGTCTGTCTCGTGACGACGCAGGTAAGTTTCTTCCTGAGTACGTTAATAAGACTCTAGTGCCAACTGATCCGTTTGTTTCAATTGATCAAGACGGTGTAGGTTTCCTAATGAAACACGCTGTAACTGAAGGAAGAAAAACAAACCCAGATATGCACTTTGGTATTTGCGGAGAGCATGGCGGGGAGCCGAAATCAATTGAGTTCTGTCACAAGATTGGACTTGATTACGTTTCTTGTTCACCTTACCGTGTTCCAATCGCTCGTCTGGCCGCTGCGCAAGCTGCCTGTCTCTTATACACATCTGACGCTGCCGACGAAGGCTTCTGTGTAG
>CAXHHE010000363.1:0-3788 GCA_964016365.1 uncultured Bacteriovorax sp.
CGAGCCCTACACAGCAGCCTTCGTCGGCAGCGTCAGATGTGTATAAGAGACAGAGCTATATTGATACCCTAACTCTATAAAATTGCTTGATTCTAATAAAAACTTACATTCAGATGTTTCTGACCGAGAAACATTGACACTGTTTTCTTACACTCGATATGATTTTTTTGCGTCATAGTAATTGACTTTTTTGGCCAAGAAAAAGTCCACATAATCTCCGTCGACGGATCGACAAAGGATTAAGCGGATTGGCTGATTAAATAAGACAAAGGAGTGTTGAATGGGAACTTTAGGTTTAAAGGATACGGGTAAACCAGAGTCATCAGAGACAGGAGTCTCTTTAGGTTCACTTGCTGAACTAACAGGCTTTCCGATTGATTACATCAAAAGGGAACTTCTTTTAGATAGCGAAAAAGACCTGAGTGTTGAAGAGTTAAGAGAAAGAGTTCTTGCTTACCTTAATTCTGCAGCAGTTTAAAAAATGAATTATTAAACCTTTTGTCAGTAGGACTTTTGGTTTTAGTTACTAAAAAGCCTAGCTTATGCTAGGCTTTCTAGTTTATGGAACCAAAAACTACTGATTATTGTCTTCTTCAATCAATCGACTCAGTCGAAGACTTTCTTAAATCTACGTTCCACGCAAGTTCCAATAAATTAAAAAAACATTTTAAGAAACCTTTTCTTGCAAGAAGCTTCAAAGAAAAAGCCACACTTTCTCTGCCACTTAATTTTATTAATGATGGCGAGATCAATCCGCACTATGAAGGTGAAGAGATCAGGATCATTGCTGAAGATGAAAACTTTTTTGTCTTTAATAAAAATCCTAATCAATTTGTTCACCCGCTGACCTATGATGAAAGTGACAATTGTTTGTCGTTTATCAGAACCAAAAGACCTGAACTCTTGAGTGTTAACCGTACTCAGTATGACCGAGGACTGTTGTATCGCCTGGATTACGAAACTTCAGGTGTGATGATTTATGTAAAGAGCGATGAGCTTTATAAAAAGCTGCGTGAGAGTTTTTCAACTATTGCCAAGGCCAAGATCTACTGGTGCTGGGTGGAAGGCGAAATGAAGCTCTCAGGAAGCTTTAAGCATTCATTCTCTTCAGGCGAGGAAAAAGGAAAGCGGGTGTTAGTGGCCGAGGCAGGAGTTCATTCGCAGGAAGGTGAACTTGCTCTAAAGGCCCTGCGTTATGAAAAGAGTTTAAACCGTACATTGGTGGAGGTGACGTTGAAAACTGGCCTTCGCCACCAGATTCGCGCCCAGCTGGCCTATCTAGGATACCCCTTGGTCGGCGATAAATTTTATGGAGGAAAAGAGGCCAAGAGGCTTTATCTCCATGCCCAGACCTACCGCCTGGAGGTGGATGGAAAGGATTATTCATACGACTCAACCCCCTTAAATTTCGACGGTTTTTAAAAGACCAACGTTTTTGATCAAGAAAAAGTTTAAGCCCTAAAATGGAGTAGCCGACAAGATTGGTATGATTTCTTAAACCCCTATTTTTTAGGAAGATCGATGTCGGACCAGCAGATTATTTTAGAGAACAGTTTCTGGAAGTTTTTAGTGTCGCTTGAAGAGCTCAAAGAGAAAAAAGAACTTGTGTTGTTTTGCTCTTCGCTTGCCATTGATGAAGACACTCTTACGACGTATTGCGAATTTTTAGCGCGCTTTAAAGTCGCCGCTTTCAGAGATGCAGAGTACATCTATCCGCTTAAAGAACAATGTAGAATTAAAATGGAATTTACGTTGGCCGAATGGCTGGCCCTTCAGGCGGTGGTGCCGAAGGACTCCCAGGCAACGGCTTATTTCCAGCAGATTGTGCAGGATAAAATGAAAATGGCCCAACTGGCCCATGCTCAATTTTCACTTTATAAAGCTCCGAAAGGAACTCCTGTTGAGTTCACTTCCTTTGAAATGTTAAAAAAGAAAATTGATTACGATATTATCTGTCGCAAATCCATGAAAGTTAAATTTTTTACAGAAAAAGAATGCGACGTTTTTCCACATAGGCAGGTTTATCTCGACGGAGTCCTGTGTGTGGTGGGAGAAAATATCTCCGATAAAACACTGGTGTACTTCGGACTTGAAGACATCAAGGATGTTGAAAATCTGGACCTCATGTATGAACCGAATTTGAGTCAGATTGAAGTTAATGAATTTATCGGACACCTAAGATTAATTAATGGCAAAGAAGAAAGACTGGTTCTAAAAATTTATAGCCAGGATCAATCGGATCTTCTTCCTGAGCACCATTTTCTTGGCAACCCATTTGTCACCTCCAGCACTGAAGGGGACATGATTTGGGCCGCCACGCTTGAAATGTGTGATGATGTTTTTCATTGGTTATACAAAATGAGAGACAGAATTGAAGTCCTGGACCCTGGGCATATCAGAAAAGAGTTTTCTCATTACTGCGAACTTAAAAAAGAAAGCAGCAATAAGAAAGCGTCATAACGCCATAACACAATGACCCTCGACAGAAGCGCTTAAAGGCGAAAGACTAGTTCTAGTCTAATTGGTCGAGGGTTCACATGTCTCATCCGAAATTAGGATTGGTTTTAAGTGGTGGTGGCGCCAGAGCTGCCTATCAGGCCGGCGTGCTTAAAGGTGTCGCAGAAATTGTCGGCGACAAAATGGGCGATGATCCTTTTCAAATCATCACCGGGATTTCTGCCGGCGCTATCAATGCAGCTTATCTCGCTTCAGCAAAAAACAGTTTTAATGAACAAGTTCAAAGTCTCATCCGCATTTGGGAAGAACTCACACCTGAAAATGTTTTAAGAACAGACATCGCTTCTTTGGGGAAACTTAGTGCAGGATGGATTAAAGATCTCAGCTTTGGTGGAATGTTTGGGAGATCTGAGTCTACTCATTTGCTCGATTCAACACCACTGCGCGATCTTTTAGAAGAGAGCATCGACTTCGACCAAATTGAAAAGAATATTCTTAATCAAAAACTTTACGGTGTCGCCGTTTCGACAACCAGTTATGCCACTGGAACAAGTGTGACGTTTTTTGATTCTCCGTCAGTCAAAGATTATGCGCGAAGTGCACGCATTGGTTTAAAAGGACCTCTGCGCCTGGAGCATGTTCTTGCTTCATCGGCCATTCCTTTTATTTTTCGTCCGGTAAGAATAAAAAATAGTTTTTACGGAGATGGGGGGATCAGGTCTAACGCTCCTTTGAGTCCGGCGATTCATTTGGGCGCGGATAAACTCCTGGCCATTGGTGTGAGATATTTTAGAAAAGAGATGGAGGTTAAAGAGCTCAATCAGCAGGTAGAGATGAACAACATCGTTCTGGCCGATATTGTAGGAGTTTTATTTAACTCTCTTTTTCTTGATGCCATTGAGTTTGACTATGAGAGACTTCAGCGTATCAACAAAACGGTTTCGCTTTTAAGTGAAGATGCCCGTGCGTCCCATCCCGTACAGCTAAAAAATATTCCAACACTTTTAATTCAGCCATCAGTGGATTTAGGGGAGCTTGCCGGAGATCAGTTTTATCGCTTTCCTAAAATGCTCCGTTATCTTTTAAGTGGTATTGGTGCAACTGAGGCCCGTGGAGCAGATCTTCTCAGTTACATTGCTTTTGATAAGGCCTATACCCAAAAATTAGTGGAAATCGGCAAGAAAGACGCTCACGACAGGGCAGAAGAGATCAGAGAGTTCTTCCAATTGTAGTGAATTCGCATTATTCTTGGTGAATGGAACAGCAGCCTAAAAAGTCCAATAACTTTTTTCTTATTTCGTTTCTTCCGGCCATCTTGTATTGGTACTGTC
>CAXHHE010000364.1:0-3743 GCA_964016365.1 uncultured Bacteriovorax sp.
GCGACTCCCTTTAATTAATAAGATTGAAGCGAACACGTAGCTCGCGATTATATAAATTGATGATACAAATGCTTCAGGCCAGTTCATGAATCCCCCAAGAAATGTAACCCCAGATTAAGCACTAAGGAGCTGCCAATTTACCAATGGTCAACTGCTTCTAATAAGCTCATGCACACCCAGTCGTATCCGTTCTCACTTGCCATAAAGCCACTTCTGCATCTCTTATCTTCCTCGATGAACATAATGAAAAATGGTTCATAAAGTTCAGGAAATGTAGTCGTTTCAGGTTTTCTTTTTACTAATTGCCCCATCTTAAATGGCATAACTACCTCGTTAAAAAGGAGTGGCTTTGAAGACTTTCACTTCTTACTCTTATGCTTCCTCTTGTTATTCTCTTACTCTAACAAGCCACCGCCACACAAAACCCCAGATTAAGCACTGAGGAGCTGCTTTTCTTTTTGGTACGCAGAAAGATAACTCGGCTCTACCACATTTAAAGTCAGGTTCCGCTCATGACTTTTGCTAGGCCAGGCGCGACTCTGGCAGTGAACGGATCTTCTCTTTTACTTTGAGTTTAAGCAGATATTGTATTCCTGCTCCGTTCTTTCCAGCGTGTCTCCAGTGGATGAAACTTAAAATACCGTTTGTCGCATTCCACAGCTTCCCACGCCGCTAGCAATTATTTATTCGGCCTTTCAATCTTCTATCAATCCCACTGAGTACATAAACTTCTTTAACCCAGCAGCTCTTTCCAGCTAAGTACTTATTCATGCTGAAGTAGAAATTCTTTTTTTTGTTAATAAGAATTTCTGTATCCCCTGGTCCTGCTAACTTCAAAGAATTATCCACGCCATTGATGCTCATTGGAATCAACTTCTTTACGGAGACAGATTCATAGCAATCGCTTTTATTATGAGCAATTATCTTTAATCGCGTGCCTACCTTTAATTGATCTAAACTTTTCAATGGAATCATTTTTCCCACAAGAAGGAGAGGCGCGACTCTCTCCAATACACACTTATTACTATGAACGTCGCGCTAGTAATTAAATCTTTTCTTTTTGTCTTTACCGTAAATTAATTCTCTTTCAGTTACATTAAAGTAGTCTGCAAGAGTGCAAAGATTTTGAAATTTAATTTGTTTCACATCTTCCCTTGTGCACAAATCGTAGAGAGTTGATAAAGGAATCTTTGTCTCCTTCGCAACGGTTGCGAGATTAGTTTTAGTAATCCCCAGTAAAGAAATTAAATGCTCCCCAACATTAACCTTATTCATCTGCTATACCTCGTCGCCATCTCTTGTGAGATTAGGCCATCACCAAGAAGCTTCTTCGTAAGCTCGCGCATTTTCTGCATTGACCTTTCGCGCTTCTTATCTTGTTTACTTTCTTCTTTTGTTGCAAGCGTCTTACTCAGCAACCTTGTCATCTCTTCTGCAGTCTTGGCGTTCTTCATAAACTCTCCCTTAAGAAAGGCGGAGATTGCCTGCTACAACTCCGCCCTATGTCTGCAACAGCACGGAGGCCAATCACGCACTGTCGCGAATATATTCTCTTGCTGTGTCCACAAATGTTTTTAATGGCCCCTCAAGTTTGTCATTATTTGTGGCGATGTGATTGATGTAATCTTTCAAATCCTTCATCCCAATATCGACCAACTTCTTATCTTTAAATTTTCCACATGGAACAATGTAAAGAGCGTGGTCTGTTTTCCCTTTCTTAGTTTCAAACTTTGAAGGGTCGACTTTTTTCTTTTCAACTTTGCGTGGTTCAAGTGCTTCAATATCATCTTCATCCTGAGTGAAGTAATCACTCGCGCCAGTAGCAATTAGAACCGCACCAATTAGGGCACGCTTCTGGGCCATCTTCATGAGCATATTAAGAATATCCATGACTGGAGTTTTCTCGTGACCTACAACAACTCTGTCTTTATAGATCGCTCTTTCTTTATATTTCTTTTCCCATGAGTTAGTTGTCCCCTCGCATTCAGCGACAACGATCCCGGTCTTTAGGTGATACACTTCACACTTGTAAGCAAACTCAGCATAGTTCTCATAGCGATCCACTTCTTTGTTTGTCTGAATAAACCTTGCGCCTAGTCCGAAAATCTTCATCAGCTTTTCAGCACCTGGTTTTAATAAGCACGGCCTCTTTGCACCTGGGACAATTCCATAATCATGGTTCAATCCCTTCTTCATAATTTGAGATACTGCATCCTTAAGCAGGGCCAAATGCTCAACTGTTCGTTTCACATCCCCGGCCTGAATGGACATTGCGTTCTTCATCTCATCATTAGAATTTATAACTTCATACTGTGGTTCAAAATCTCTTGCTTCATTTTTCATGCTTGGCCTCATTGAAAAAAATTAATATTAAGCTACGTCGAACTTCGATTTTAAAAAGTGACTTGGCACCGTTAATGTGTTTACTTCCATTGGGTATCCAAAATAGTTCATGCTGTTTGGAACCTTTGGATCCCCACCGCGATCCTGGAAATCTTTAAGTTGATCTAGGCATTTCATGTAGGCCTTTCTTCCTTCGGCCAGAAGTATCTCATCGGCAAGATGGATCATCACCGCATGAGGAGCTTTGTTTTCAACGGCAATAAAGTAGAACTCATTTACATTCTCACCTGTGGCCATGTTGTAAACATCAACGTAGAACGCAGCCTGAAGATGCCACGCCTGATTTCCCACCTGGCGAGCGAACCCAATTGGTGAAGCATCCATTGTCGTCTTAAGATCAAAGAGACAACCATTCTTCACATAGTCAGGTCGACACTTAAGCGGAAGGCCCGTGCGTGGATCTGTTACATAGTAAGAATATTCGGCTTCGCCACCGTGAAGAATTGTATTTGCGAGCTTGTGATTTCTAAGTGCCTTCTTCATTCCGATAACTGCATCAAGATCGGCCTGAGTTAAGATAGATTTTCCCGCGTGCTTAAGATCAAACTCCTTCCAAAACTTAATAGCAGAAAGTGTTTCAGCTGAAGGATTCTTTGCAGCGATTTGTTTTTGAGATGGGCGACGAGGTCCACCAAGTGGATACATTACATACTCAAGATTGAATCTTTCAGGTTCAAGCGTTGTACAATGTAGAGCACCCCCGCGAACCATCGATTCATTTTCTTCATACTGTGATTCAAGTGCGTGAAGAATTGATTTAAGGTGAATCCTTTTAAGTGTTGAAGAACCATAGGCCAGGTTCGATTGATAGTGTTTGTTTGTCTCGAAAATTTTTGTCATGGCCCGGCCTCCAAAGATAAACAAAAAAAAGTGAATAAAATCCCCTCAAGCGATCATTAACGCTTGACATAAATAAAACCTGTGCTAATTTGCGACTAGTGCTAACTGGCTATTGGTTTAATCTCAGCCTCAGGAAAATTGTCAGACTCAAGAAGACTGATCCCTGTTACTGAATAAATTTTATAGCGATGCTCTAAACGAGGAGTGGTGTCACCGGCCAACAGTCTATTTAAAGTACTGGCCGTAATCCCAACATGAGAACACAGATAGGCCTTTGCCTTCTGTTCTCCGTTGTCGACGATCCACTTTACTAGAGCGAATGAGTTTAGTTTTGTGTTTTGTTTCATACCCGCATTGTATGCATAAAACGGTTTTTTGTCAACATTACCCGCAACACGCATTTGTGCTGTGAAATATTTACTTGGTACTAGCAGTAAAACATGGAATTTATTAGATCACTACTATATAAGAACCTCCAAGACCTGCGGAAGGAAAGAGGC
>CAXHHE010000365.1:0-3733 GCA_964016365.1 uncultured Bacteriovorax sp.
CAGTCATCTTCATCGTAATGAAGACCCATTTTTTATCTTCAGAGACAGTAATCTCAGGAGTTCCAATATTGATCTGAAGGTAACCCTTCATGCGGTAGAAATACTTAAGTCTCTCAATGTCGTTTTGGAAATTGATCTCTTTGAAGTTTCCTGTTCCCGACATGAATGAGAACAAGCTGTCTTCTTGAGTTTGAAGAATGCTTTTTAGTTCTTCGTCTTTAAAGGCCACGTTCCCAAGGAAGTTGATCTTTTTAACTTTAACTTTGTCGTATTCTTTAATGTTGAAAATAAGCTCAGTGTTTTCATCGTTGATTTTCTTTTCCTGGAAATCAACAGAAGCAAGGAAGTACCCTTTTTCTTCGTAGAATTTTAGAAGGCCTTGAACGTCACTCTTAATTGTTGTCGTATCAAGAATCGAAAACACTTTTGATTTAACTTGCCCTTTTAGATCGTCGTCTGAAAGTCCGTCGTTACCTTCGAAAGTGATTTTTGTAATGATTGGTTTTTCTTTTAGAACGAAACGCAGAACGTTTTGTCCGTTGTCAGTATCCTGATGAGCTTCAACGCTCTCAAAATATTTCATTGAATAGATTTTTTCTAAATCTTTTTTCAGCAGGTAATTGTCGAGAGTCATCCCTGGACGAGAACCGATTTTTTCTAAAACAGCTTCCTTTTCTACTTTTTTGATACCTTGAACGTCGATGCGATCAATCTTAAAAAGATCGACACGGGCGCCTAGGTCTTCGGCTGCATAAGAGTGACCGATGAGTGAAAGGGTTAAAAAAAAGAATAACGAGATAAATCTCAGAGACATCAAATCTCCACTGTCCGATTAAAAAACTAAGTTATTAAAAGTAACAAGAAAACCCGGTGGTGGAAAGTTCTTTTACTCTAAAAAGCACAATGAGAAACTCATTGCGTTACAAGAACTCCATCCTTCATAAGAAGCTGATTGGAAAAGCTTTGTGCGATCTGTGGGTCGTGAGTGACAACGACAAGTGTAGCGCCGAATTCACGCGCTAATGATCTCAATAGTTGAATAACCTTTTGCGAGTTCTCCGAATCTAAATTTCCTGTTGGCTCGTCGCAAAGAAGTAGCTTTGGTTTTAATGACAATGCGCGAATGATATTGATTCGCTGTTGCTCTCCACCAGAGAGCTCGTACGGGTATTTTTCCAAGCAGTGCTCAACTTGTAAAAGCTTTGCTAGCGAGATCGCTCTTTCTTTCACTTCATCCGTGTACACTCCACCAAGTCTTGCCGGCAGAAGGATATTTTCTAAACAGTTCATCGAAGAAAGCAGGAAGTGAAACTGGAAAACAAATCCCACATAACGGTTGCGGTATAAGGCCAGGTCTTCATCACTTAGTTCACTTAAATTTTTTTGGTTAACAATCACCTTCCCTTCAGTCGGACGATCAAGTCCGCCTAAAAGATAAAGCAGTGTCGATTTTCCGGAACCAGAAGCTCCACGGATTAAATACTCTTCCCCAGCATTCATGGTCACAGTCACGTTATTTAAAGCATGAGACTTCGTATAGAATTTCTTCACGTTTTCAATTTTAATCATGATGTTTGAGCTCATACAAATTCCTGACGAAGACCTTCTAAGAGACTCTTATTTCTTAGTTTGCGAAGAAGGTAGTATGTAATTAAAAGAATCCAGACCAAGGCCAGAGTAAAAACTAAGGCGTAGTCCTGCCACGATAAAAAGAGGTCAATTCTCGGCATGTGATAGACTTCTGCCGGAAGTTTAAAAAGTGGGACGTTGAGAAGAAGAAACCTAAAGAGCTGAACAAACACCATCGACAGAAGTGATGAGGCCACCCAAATAGCAAAGACAAACTTGAGCCACAGGTTATTCATCGCTTTTCTTGAAAGACCCAGGGCCTTAAATAAAAAAAGCTCTTTTGATTTTTTCTCATTGATAAAATAAATAAAGGCCAAAACGTTAAAGACAGAAATCACGACAATCAATTGCAGAATCAGGCTGATTAAAACCTTCTCCGCCTGAACAGCTTCAATTAAAGAAGAGAACTCTCTCCAGTAAGGTTTAAAATAAAAATCCGGCTCAAACTTAAGTCTCAGGTCTGTGATTTTATCTTCAATTAATTTTAAATCGTTATCCCCTACTTTGGGCGGATGCTCAACATTAAGAGCAATGGTATTAACTTTTGAACCCAACCCTTGAATGCGTTGGATATCTTCCAGTCGCATATAAATCATGCGGGCGTCTTTTTGATAAACCCCGTGCGTGATAACGCGCTCAACTTTAAAGCGCGAAAGGGCAGGCATATTTTTAAATTCAGTTCCACCTTTGCCGAAGGCCAGGACGATTTCATCGCCGATTGCAACGTGGTTGATGCGGGCAATTTCTGAACCGATAATGACTGACATCGGAGAGAGGTCAAGGGGAAGACCTACGACTTTCCCATAAGAAGAATCGATCCCTTTAATTAAAACTCCACGCGACTCATCGTTAAAAACCATGAAGCTTTCAGTTTGTACTAAGGGAGAAAATGTTTTGATATTTTCTTCATCGAGTTTTTCTTTAAGTCTGTCTGTCACTAAAAAAAAACCATAGCGTGACTGCATCGTCACATCACCGGCCGAGTTTCTCAGACCGTGGCGAAGAGCGCGCTCAAATCCATCCATAATTCCGACAGTAGAAAGAATAACAGCAATAGAAAATGCCAACCCAATCCAAACTCCAATCAGGAATTTTTTAGTGGTTGGATGATCTAAAAAGAGCATCAAAAAAAGGCGAAAATTAGTGGACTTCACTCTTTGTCCCTTCTTCGACCGTCCATCTTAAAAACGCGTCGATGAAATCATCCAAGTCGCCTTCCAGGACTTTTTCCGCCTGAGAAGATTCAAAGTCTGTGCGGTGGTCTTTAACCAGCTTATAAGGGTGAAGAACGTAAGATCTGATCTGCGCTCCCCATGCGATATCTTTTTTATTGGCCTCAGCTTCTGCTTCTTTAATTCTTCTTTTTTCCATCTCTAGTTCATATAAACGAGAGCGGAGTACTTTCATGGCCTGCGCTTTGTTTTGCAACTGTGATCTTTCGTTCTGACAAACAACGACGATGTTGGTTGGTAAGTGGGTAATACGAACAGCAGAGTCTGTCGTGTTTACACCCTGCCCCCCCGAACCACCGGCACGGTAAACGTCGATACGTAAATCCTTATCCAGGATTTCAATTTCAATAGTGTCATCAATTTCCGCTGAAACGAAAAGTGAAGCAAACGATGTATGTCTTCTTCCCGCTGAATCAAATGGAGAGAGACGAACAAGTCTATGAACTCCAGATTCAGATTTTAAAAGACCAAAAGCGTATGGACCGGTAATTGTCACTGTCGCCGACTTGATCCCTGCAGAATCCCCTTCTTGTGTATCAAGGATTTGCACTTTGAATTTTTTTGATTCTGCCCAGCGGATAATCATACGCAGAAGCATATAGGCCCAGTCACACGACTCCGTCCCCCCGGCACCAGCGTTTACAGTTACGATAGCGTTGTTTGGGTCAAGTTCATGTGAGAGAAGAACTTTTTGTTCAGCGTGAGTGAACTCGATTAAAAAGTTTTTGTAACCTTCGATCGCCTCTACTGCAGAAGACTCATCATTTTCAGTGGTAGCAAATTCCCAAAGAACATCAAAGTCATCGTAGAGTTGTTTTAAGTGAGAGCTGTCTCTTATACACATCTGACGCTGCCGACGAAGGCTTCTGTGT